>DATMXY010000562.1:0-6451 GCA_035561275.1 Anaerovoracaceae bacterium
GTTCTTTTCCTCCTCCATAACGTACGGCATCGCCGAACAAAGTTCTTCCCGCAGTATCCAGAATATAATTTCAACGTATATTCGTCAACATTCTGTCGCCATCGAAAAGCGGAATCAACGGTGCTTGCATCATAAAACGCATACTTGAGTATCAATTGGTCTATATTCTTCCAGCACCACAGATAATGTTGCTGCTGTAAAGAGAAAACAGGACGGTCGCCTCCCCTGATTGACGTTATGGGGAGGCGGTTTCTTTTGTAGTATGTGATATGGACAAACTGTGCATGCCAATATGTTCCCTGTGTGAAAATTTTGAAACAGTTGCCCGATGTGAATTGACCCATGAAAAAGCGTTTTATATAATAAGCACATATTGTGACACCCTGTCATTTTTGGCGGTTCGTTTTGAAAAGCAGCAAAGGGGAATAGCAATGAAAGCATGGCTCCAACGCTTTATGTACGGGCGCTATGGGCAGGACGATCTAAGCCGCTTCCTGTCCCTTTTCGCGCTGGTTCTTTGTATCGTATCCATTATTACGCAATGGGCGGTATTGAATTCTTTGGCGCTGGTACTGCTGGTGTTCTGCATATTCCGCATGTTTTCCCGTAATGCGGAAAAGCGGGGACAGGAAAATCTTGCTTTCCTTCGCATGAGGGAGCAAATTACCGGCTTTTTCAGCCGTACCGCAGCCCGGTTGCGCCAGGGAAGGACCCATCGGTTCTATCGATGCCCCTCCTGCAAACAGCAGGTGCGCGTCCCAAAGGGAAAGGGCGGCATCCGTATCCATTGCCCGAAATGCGGGACGTCGTTTGAGAAAAAAACCTGACGAGCGAGGAAAAGAACAATGCATGAACACTAAAAAGGCGGACACATAAATGTTTGGATACATTGCGGCAAATCCCGAAGCCCTGTCGAAAGAGGAAAAAGATCGGTACGGGAAATACTATTGCGGGCTGTGCCACCAATTGGAGGCACGGTATGGCAGCATTGGCCGGGCCAGCCTGACTTACGATATGACATTTCTTAACATGCTTCTCTCTTCCCTGTATGAATTTGAAGAAGTCCAGGGCAGCCGGCATTGTGTCCGCCATCCGCTGAAAGAGCGTCCATATTTGCTGACAGCCGCTACCGCCTATGCGGCGGACATGAACATCCTGTTGACCTATTACCAATGTCTGGATGATTGGAACGACGACCGTAACCCGCTTGCCAGAAAGCAAAGCAGGATATTGGAAAAATATTTGGCCCGCATACAAGACTTTTATCCCACCCAGTGTATGGCGATTGAAGGCAGCCTGCAGCGCCTCGGGGAGATGGAAAGGGCCAACGAACTTAATCCGGACCTGCCCGCCAACTGCTTCGGGGAACTGATGGCCGCGCTGCTTGCCTGGTGTGAGGATGAATATGCGGGTACGTTGCAGCGCATGGGTGCGGCCCTCGGCCGCTTTATTTACCTGCTGGACGCGGTGAACGATTTGAAAGCCGATATCAGAAAGCAGCGCTACAATCCGCTGGCGGCGCAGATAGGGACGGATTTTACAGCTATGCTTACCATGATCATGGCTGAATGTACCGCCGAATTTGAAAAGCTGCCCCTCAGGCGGGACCGGCATATTCTGCAAAACCATCTGTACTCCGGCATCTGGCAAAAATACCGGGTGCGGCAAAAGAAAGGGACGGACGCATAGCATGGAAGACCCATACAAGGTACTGGGCCTGGATTCCTCCGCATCGGAGGAGGACGTTACGAGAGCCTACCGGAGACTCGCGAAAAAATACCATCCGGATCTGAACCCCGGGGATAAAACCGCCGAACAAAGGATGCGCCAAGTCAACGCAGCCTATGAACAAATCAAAGCGCAAAAAACCGGCGGCGCTTCGTATGAACGGCCCGACGGAAGCTACGGGCCGCAGCAGCAGGGCCAGCCTGGAGGAGGCTACGCCCACCGGGGCGACGATCCTTTCGGCGGCTTTGATTTTGGCGGCTTTGGCGATATTTTCGGCGACATTTTCGGCCAGGCGTGGCAGCAGCAGGGCAGCGGGCAATCCGGCGCGCCTGATCTGCGGCAGGCGCGCCTGTATATCCAGGCGCGGCAGTACCAGAATGCCCTGCGCATGCTCGCCCAAATTCAGGAACACAATGCCGAGTGGCACTATCTGAGCGCCATTGCCAGCGCAGGCGCCGGCAACCGCATAACGGCGCTCAACCATGCCAAAGAGGCTGTCCGGATGGACCCCGGCAATGCGGAATACCAGCAGCTGCTCGACCAGTTCCAGCAAGGCAGCTTTACGTACCGGCAGGCCGGGCAGAGCCAGGGGTTTGATATGAATAAGATGGGCCGCACGTTCCTGCAGATCATGCTGGCGCAAATGCTCTGCTTTTGCTGCTGCCGCGGCTGCTAAGTACAAATATGCAATGCATCAGGGAGGATAAATAGAAGATGGGAAAAATCATCGGAATCGATCTTGGCACCACCAATTCCTGCGCAGCGGTAATGGAAGGCGGAAAGCCTATTATCATACCGAACGCCGAAGGCGCCCGCACCACGCCCTCGGTGGTCGCTTTTTCACAAAGTGGCGAGCGTCTTGTGGGACAGGTGGCGGTACGGCAGGCCGTTACCAACGCCAGCCGTACCGTCAGCTCTATCAAGCGGGAGATGGGAAACGCGTATAAGGTTAAGATTGACGAGAAATCCTTCACGCCGCCCGAGCTATCGGCTATGATACTGGGCAAGCTGAAAAAGGACTCGGAAGCGTACCTTGGCGAGACGGTGAGCGAGGCGGTCATTACCGTGCCCGCGTATTTTACCGACGCCCAGCGGCAGGCCACCAAGGATGCCGGCACCATCGCAGGGCTTACGGTCAGGCGTATCATCAACGAGCCCACGGCCGCGGCGCTGGCTTACGGGATGGACAAGGAAGAAAGTCAGAAGGTGCTGGTGTTCGACCTTGGCGGCGGAACATTTGACGTATCGGTACTCGACATTCAGGACGGCGTGATCGAGGTGCTGGCAACGGCGGGGAATAATCGCCTGGGCGGCGACGATTTCGACGCCTGCCTGGTGGACTGGCTTTTGGCCGAGTTCAAAAGGGAGCACCGGGTGGATCTGTCCGGACAGCCCGCTGCAATGCAGCGCCTGAAGGAGGCCGCCGAGCAGGCAAAAAAAGAGCTTTCCTCCGCTGACAGCGCCACTGTCAGCCTGCCCTACCTCACCGAATCAAAAGGAACGCCTTTGCACATGGACGCCGTTATTTCGCGGGCCAGGTTCAACGAATTGACCGCCCATTTGGTTGAGGCCACCGCGGGACCGGCGCAGCAGGCGATGGACGATGCGCACATCTCAAAAAACGATATCGCCAAGGTTTTGCTGGTGGGCGGTTCCACCCGCATACCCGCCGTACAGGAAAAGGTGAAGAGTATCACAGGCAAGGAGGGGTTTAAAGGCATCAACCCCGACGAGTGCGTGGCCATAGGCGCCGCATTGCAGGGAGGCGTACTGGTTGGCGAGGTCAACGGGCTGCTGCTTTTGGATGTAACGCCGCTTTCGCTTGGCATTGAGACCGTGGGCGGCATATGCACCCATGTGATCGAACGCAACACAACGATCCCTATTTCCAAAAGCCAGGTATTCACCACGGCGGCGAACTTTCAGCCCGCCGTGGAAATCCATGTGCTGCAGGGCGAGCGCCCCCGGGCCAGCCAGAATAAAACGCTGGGCAAGTTCAAACTCAAGGGAATTCAGCGGGCGATGGCGGGCGTGCCTCAGATTGAGGTCACTTTTACCATCGACACCAACGGCATCGTGCATGTGGCCGCGAAAGACTTAAAAACAGGCCAGGCGCAGGAAATTACCATTGAGGCGTCCTCCAACATGAGCGACGAGGATATTCAAAAAGCCATCCGGGACGCGCAGCAGTACGCTGCGGAGGACAACAAATTCCGCCAGGACGCCGAGGTGCGCACACAACTGCAGAGCCTGCTGCTGCAGGCCGGGGAGGCGGAAAAACAGGCGGCAAAAAATAAGGATAAGCAAGCGGCTAAAGCCGTAAAGGAGGCGCTGAAGGAACCGGTAAAGGCTGCAAAGAAAGCCCTGAACAGCAAAAATGAGGATGAAATGATATCTGCCCGGAATGCGCTGCAATCTGCGTTGGCGCCATACCAGGGCGGCAGCTCATTCAAAAATAGCGATGAGGATCAGGAGGATTGATACCGCAAAATATGAATGATGGCCGATAACTGTGCATAAAAGGGTTAGGAGGTGCCAATGAAAAAACAGCTGATAGCCAAAATAAAGGAGGCGCTGTCCTCCGTACTTCCGATAACGGCGATTGTACTGTTTTTGAGCGTGACGATCGTTCCTATGCCGCTCGGAACAACCCTGATGTTTTTGGCCGGCGCCGTACTTCTTATTGTAGGAATGGGCTTTTTTGCTCTGGGTGCGGATATAGCCATGATTCCCATGGGAGAGGGGATCGGCGCCCAGCTTACAAAATCACGCAAACTTTGGTTCATCGCAATCGTCAGCCTGGTCATGGGGATTCTGATAACCATAGCCGAGCCTGATCTTCAGGTGTTGGCGCACCAGGTTCCATCTATCCCGGACAATGTGCTGATTTGGACCATTGCTATCGGCGTGGGCGTTTTTTTGGTAATCGCCGTATTACGTGTATTCTTTAAGATCAACCTTTCGTATCTGTTTATCTTCTTCTATGCAATCGTCTTTATTCTGGCTATATTCACACCCAAAGATTTTGTTGCGATGGCGTTTGACAGCGGCGGAGTGACTACGGGTCCGATTACCGTCCCGTTTATTATGGCGCTGGGTGTGGGAATGGCCTCCATACGCAGCGATAAGGGGTCCCGGGACGACAGCTTTGGATTGGTCGGCCTCTGCAGTATCGGCCCTATTTTGTCCGTGCTTATTTTGGGTATATTGTACAATCCTACCACTGCGGATTATACACCCATCACAATGCCCGACGTCTTTACGACGCAGGATATCGCGCTGCAGTTTCTGAACGGCTTTCCCGTTTATCTGGAGGAGGTATTGAAGGCGCTTCTGCCCATCATCGCGTTCTTTGCCGTCTTTCAGATGATTACCAGGGGATTGACCAAACATCAGATAGTAAAAATAGTGGTGGGCCTGATCTATACGCTGATCGGTCTGGTATTGTTCCTGACCGGGGTCAATGTCGGCTTCCTGCCTGCCGGCCATTACATAGGCTCGGAAATCGCAGCATCGTCAGCCAAGTGGCTTCTAATTCCTTTGGGGATGGTGATTGGGTATTACATCGTTACCGCAGAGCCGGCCGTGCATGTGCTCAACAAACAAGTGGAAGCCGTCTCGCATGGATCTATTTCGCATAAATCCATGCAATTGAGCCTGTCCATCGGAATGGCCATTTCTCTGGCGCTGGCGATGATTCGGGTTCTGACAGGCATATCGATCTTCTGGTTTCTGGTACCCGGATACATTACTGCAATTTTATTGACGTTCTTTGTGCCGAAAATCTTCATGGGGATTGCATTTGACAGCGGCGGGGTAGCAAGTGGACCTATGACGGCGACATTTCTGCTGCCATTTGCAATAGGCGCCTGCGAAAGCCTTGGTGGAAATATCATGAGGGACGCGTTTGGCATTGTCGCCATGGTCGCCATGACGCCCCTGATCACGATCCAACTGATGGGTTTAATTTATAAGCGCAAGATGAAGCAATCTGCCGCTATTGCAGCGGATATTGAAGAACCTAAAGCAGAGGAAGACACCATTATTGATTATGAGGAGGGACTTCCCAATGAATAGGGACATGGGCCGGGCAATCATCAAACTTTTGGTGACAATCGTCGACCGGGGAAATGGGCAAAAGATTGCAGAGGCTTGTAAGCAGGAACATCTTCATTTTCATTTTCTTTGCTTTGGGTTGGGTACGGCAAGTTCTGAGATCCTGGATTACCTTGGGGTTGGCGAGACGGAGAAGGACGTTGTAATAAGTATGACGCCCAATTTCAAAATACCGTCTCTGCTATCAGCTGTTTCAGAGAAAATGAAACTAAAAAGTCCCGGCAAGGGGATCGCCTTCACGATGCCGATATCAGGAATTGGAAGCGTAATGTCACAGTTATTGACACAGGAGGAACGTACAAACATGGAAAACGAAATGAACAAAATGGAAGCCAACGCAAAATATGCGCTTATCCTAGCGATTGTCAATCGTGGTTATGACGACAAAGTCATGGCCGCCGCCAAATCGGCCGGGGCGACGGGAGGAACCTTAATTGACGCCAGGGGAGTGGGATACGAGGAAGCGGAGAAATTCCTTGGCATTTCCATTCAATCGGAAAAGTGTATTGTGGCCATTCTGTGCGGCAGAGAAGAAAAGCATAGCATTATGCAGGCAATCAATCAATCGGTCGGCATGAGGTCTGAGGCCAGAGGGATTGTATTATCT
>DATMXY010000563.1:0-2703 GCA_035561275.1 Anaerovoracaceae bacterium
TATATATAGTTTAAAAGTTTTTTCTTTATTCTTTTACTGACGCCACTTTTACCGCACCCGGTTTTAGGGGCGCCGAACCTGTTTTTCCGGATTCCTGATCGTAGATCATCTTGTTCACCGCATTGATATAGGCGTGAATGCTGGCTTCGATGATATCCGTGGACAAGCCCCTGCCCGAGTAGATGTTCCCGGTGGAATCGCTGATTTTCACATGGGCGTCGCCCAGCGCATCCTCGCCTTCCGTCACGGACTCGATCTGATAATCCTCCAGGTTGAAATCTATTCCGACGATCTTTTCTATGGCTTTAAAGGATGCGTCGATGGGGCCTTCTCCCCTGGAAACCTTCTCGATGGCTTTCCCGTCCTTGACCATTTTGATCACCGCCGTCGACGTAATGGTATTTCCGCTGTTGATCACAAAACTGCCAAGGGTATAGGTCTTCGGAACCTGGATGGCTTCCTTGGAGAGCAGAGCTTCGATGTCCCTGTCGTATACCGATTTTTTCTTGTCGGCCAGCTCTTTGAATTTGGCAAACATCCTGTCAAGCTCCGTTTCGGACAAATCGAATCCCAGATGCTTTACCTTATCCCGGAAGGCGTGTTTTCCGGAATGCTTCCCGAGCACCAGATTGTTTTGGGTCAAGCCGATGGATTCCGGCTTCATGATCTCATAGGTAGCCTTGTTTTTCATAACGCCGTGCTGATGGATGCCCGCCTCATGCGCAAAGGCGTTTTCTCCCACGATTGCCTTGTTCGGCTGCACCTTGACTCCGGTGATCCTGGTGAGCAGGCTGGAGGAGCGCAGGATTTCCGTGGTTACGATCCTGGTGTCGGCATTTAAGATATCCTTTCTGGTGTGAAGCGCCATCACGATTTCTTCCATGGCGGCGTTGCCGGCCCTTTCTCCGATGCCGTTGACGGTACACTCGATCTGGGCGGCTCCTGCCTTGATGGCCGCCAGCGAATTGGCGACTGCCAGGCCCAGGTCATTGTGGCAGTGGGACGAAAGGGAAACTTTCGCCAGGGACGGCGCAAGCTCCTGCACTTTCATCAGGAACTCGTAATATTCATCGGGTGTGGTATAGCCCACCGTGTCCGGAAGGTTGATGGTGGTGGCGCCCGCCTTGATCACTCCTTCTATGACTTTTGCCAGGAATTCCGGCTCGCTCCTGGTGGCGTCTTCCGCGGACCATTCGATGTCACTGCAGTAGCTCTTCGCGTGCTTTACCATGGCGACGGACCGTTCGTACACCTCGTCCGGCGTCATGAGCAGCTTGTATTCCATGTGGATGGGCGATGTGGCGATAAAGGTGTGGATCCTCGGGGCTACCGCCTTGGCAAGCGCTTCCCAGGCCCGGTCGATATCCTGCGCCGTCGTTCTCGCAAGGCTTGCAACAGTACAGTCCTTCAGGGTTTCCGCAATGGTCTTTACGGAAATGAAGTCTCCGGGCGAGGATATGGCAAAGCCCGCCTCGATAATATCCACCTTCATTTTTTCCAACTGCTTTGCCATCTCAATCTTTTCCTTGAGGTTCATGCTGCAGCCGGGGGACTGCTCTCCGTCTCTCAATGTCGTGTCGAAAATTTTGATCATTCTGGTCATTTTGTGTTCCTCCTGTTCCTGGCGCCAGCTCAAACCATGCTGTACCATGTCGGCCGACACTATTGATTGATCGATTGATCTGCTTCAGTCGGATTTGTTCTGCGGCCTGTATTTTACCACGAGAAAAATCCCTGAAGCTTCTTTGAAAGCTCCAGGGACGATATAATTCTACCGCGGTACCACCCTGATTACTGCAAAATGCAGTCAACTCACCGGATTCCAACAAATCCTCGGCCTTGATAACGGGGCCTGCCGGGACACCTTACTAGCTTTAACGGAAAAATTCAATCCGGCTGCCTTTTTGCCCCAAGCTTGCTTGGCTGGCAAAACGGACAGCAGCGAGCGGAGCGAGTCGGAGCCCCTAAGGGGCGTTGAAGCCGGTGGATTTCCGTATGGCACCTACTAAGATTTGCGTTGCAAATCAAGTTAGGTGCGCAGCGTTAGGGAGCCTGCTCGGGAGCGAGATTATTTTTTCCGCGTATCGGTTCGCAGCTTCCACCGACTCTCTGTAACGCTTTCCTGAAAAAACAAATACTCCGTCATTGCATTTTTTTATTGTTGTCAGTATATTAGATAGCGCTTGCTTTGTCAACGATTTTTTATTAACGATTTTTTTAAAAAGAAGAAAAAAGGAGAACAGCCGGCCTGTTCTCCTTTTAAAAAGAAACCGTTGCAAATTGCTACGGTTTCTTCCTTAACTGTCTGATAAGTTTTCGTTGTTGAATGACCAGTTTTTACTGCTATTTAATTTAATTCGACGAGATATTCATCTTCAACTTCAACCGGTTCGTTCGCGGCGTCCACGTCAAAATTCCCGTCTCCGGGAGTCGCAATATCGGATAGTTCCTCTTCGCCCGGTAAAATCTCACAGATCGTTCCGTCTAAGTATTCGTCGATCTCTTTGTCGTCGCCGCATGGATTTTTTCTTTCTTTTACCGCTTCGAGCATAAATATCCCTCCTTAAAATCATCAAGTAAGTAATGTTTTGTGTGAGTATTCTATACCCATTTTCGAAGGAGTACAATCAAGTTAATTTATTAACAAATTTCAACGGTTGCGCCGTTAAAATACTAACAAGAGGACGCTCATCAAAACCCAGG
>DATMXY010000564.1:0-3103 GCA_035561275.1 Anaerovoracaceae bacterium
TTATGATACATTTCCCGCCCATGCCGAGCTCACAAAAAGCTGTAAGCGGATTTTTTCTTCAAATAGAAAGAGAGGCCTTCTTCTCCAATGATTTTATTCAATCATTTTGAGACAGGCCCCCTTGTTCAAATTGTTAACTTCGCCGTAGCGGCAGTCAAAGCGGTTGGGAGGCATAATAAGGAGGGGCAGGCTCAGTTCATCGGCAAGCCGGATCATGATTCCGGAGATCCCGAAGCGATAACTTTTCTCAGAAATTCTCCGGTGTAGGAGTTCTCCAGCACCGCGATTTCTTCCGGGGTGCCTTCTCCGACGATCTTCCCGCCCCTGTCGCCGCCGTCGGGCCCCAGGTCGATGACGTAATCGGCGGTTTTGATCACATCCAGATTATGCTCGATGACGATCACGGTATTGCCTGCGTCCACAAGTCTGTTCAGAACCTGGATCAGCCTGTCCACGTCGGCAAAATGCAGTCCGGTGGTGGGCTCGTCGAGAATGTACACGGTTTTGCCCGTGCTTCTTTTGGACAGTTCCGACGACAGTTTGATGCGCTGGGCTTCTCCTCCGGAAAGCTGGGTGGAGGGCTGTCCAAGCTTGATATAACCCAGGCCGACCTCGTCCAGCGTCTGAAGCTGCCGCTGGATCGTCGGAATATGCTGAAAGAACTCCAGCGCCTCCGATACGTTCATGTCCAGTACATCGTAGATATTTTTCCCTTTGTATTTTACCTCCAGGGTCTCCCGGTTATAGCGCTTTCCCTTGCAGACCTCACAGGGCACATAGACGTCGGGCAGGAAGTGCATTTCGATCTTGATGATGCCGTCCCCGCTGCACGCCTCACACCGGCCGCCCTTCACGTTGAAGCTGAACCTTCCTTTGTCATATCCTCTCACCTTTGCTTCGGGAAGCTGGGAAAAGAGGTCGCGGATGGGAGTAAAAACGCCGGTATAGGTCGCGGGATTTGACCTCGGCGTTCTGCCGATGGGGGACTGGTCGATGTCGATGACCTTGTCGATATTTTCGATACCCTCGATCCCCCTGCAGCTGCCGGGTTTTGTCCTGGCCCGGTTTACCTGGGCGGCAAGGGTCTTGTAAAGGATCTCGTTGATCAGACTGCTCTTCCCTGAGCCCGACACGCCGGTAACGCATACAAACTTACCGAGCGGGATGCTTACGTCGATGTCCTGCAGGTTGTTTTCCGCGGCGCCGAGGATCCTGATATATTTCCCGTTTCCCGGCCTTCTGACTTCCGGTATTTCGATCTTCTTTGCTCCCGTCAGGTATTGTCCCGTGAGGGATTCCCTGCATGCTTTAATATCCTCAACACTGCCCTGGGCGACGACTTCTCCGCCGTGGATTCCCGCGCCCGGGCCGATGTCGATGATGTGGTCCGCCGCATACATGGTTTCCTCGTCATGCTCGACGACGATCAGTGTGTTGCCCAGGTCCGTCAGGCTGCGCAGGGTCCTGAGGAGTTTCTCGTTATCCTTCTGGTGCAGTCCGATGCTGGGCTCGTCAAGAATATACAGTACGCCCACAAGGCTGGAGCCGATCTGCGTCGCCAGGCGGATCCGCTGCGACTCCCCGCCGGACAGGGTGCCGGAGGCTCTCGACAGGGTAAGGTAGTCCAGGCCCACATCAACTAAGAATGACAGTCTGGCCTTGATCTCCTTTGTAATCTGGTGGGCGATCATTTCATCCTTTGCGCTGAGTTTGGCGCTGTTCACAAATTTCAGGGCTTCCCGGATGGACTTATCCGAAAACTCCGCGATATTCATCCCGTTGACGGTAACTGCCAGAACCTCGGGCTTCAGCCTTTTGCCGCCGCATGCGTCGCATGGGGTGAGGCTCATGTACTGCTCCATTTTTTCTTTTATATAGTCGGAACTGGTTTCCCGGTATCTCCGTTCCAGATTGTTGATCACACCTTCGAAGGGATGGTTCATGTAAGACCTTGAGCCGTTGTTCCTGCTTTCGTGATAATACTGGATCTTTCTTCCCTTGGTGCCGTACAGCAGCTCGTCCCTGAATTTCTCCGGCAGGTCCCGGTACGGTGCGTTAAGGTCCACGCCGTGGTGCTTTGCCAGGGCTTCGATGAGCTGCCGGTAGTAGGTACCGAAATCCATGGAAGAGAAGACGTCGACCAGCGCGCCGTTGTTGATGCTCAGGTCTTTCTCCGTGATGATGAGGTCCGGATCGATCCGCTGGATAAAGCCCAGGCCGTTGCAGGTCGGGCAGGCGCCGAAGGGACTGTTGAAGGAGAACATCCTGGGTTCCAGCTCTTCGATGCTGACGCCGTGGTCCGGACAGGCCAGCTTGGTGCTGAAGAGCATTTCCTCACTTTCCGCCGTTTTTCCCTGAACCGCGCCGTCGCCTGAGACGCCGTCCTTTTCCGCACCGGCGGCGCTGACCGCGCCGGCAGCCCCGTCTTTAGAGGCGCCATCCTTTTGCAGGAGCGCAACGACCAGTCCCTCTCCGTGACTCAGCGCTAATTCGACCGATTCGGCCAGGCGCCCGTCGCTGCCGGGCTTGATCACGATCCTGTCCACGACGATCTCGATGGTATGTTTGAAGGTCTTCTCCAGCTTTACGGGCTCCTCATTGAGCTGCACGATCTCCCCGTCGATGCGGGCGCGGGTAAACCCTTCCTTCCGAATCCTTTCTATGATCTTCTCATGTTCCCCCTTCCGCGCCCTTACCACCGGCGCGAGGATGGTGGCTCTCGTGCCCTCCGGCAGCGCCATGAGGCTGTCGACGATCTGGTCCACGGACTGGCTGGCGATCTCTTTTCCGCAGACCGGGCAATGGGGGATACCGATCCGCGCGTACATCAGCCTCAGATAGTCGTGGATCTCCGTTACCGTACCCACTGTGGAGCGCGGATTCTTGCTGGTGGTCTTCTGATCGATGGAGATAGCCGGGGAAAGGCCCTCGATATACTCCACGTCGGGCTTTTCCATCTGCCCCAGGAACTGCCTGGCGTAGGCGGAAAGGCTTTCCACATATCTCCTCTGACCCTCGGCATAAATGGTGTCAAAGGCCAGAGAGGATTTTCCCGAACCGCTGAGTCCTGTGAGAACCACCATTTTATCCCTTGGAATAACAA
>DATMXY010000565.1:0-5402 GCA_035561275.1 Anaerovoracaceae bacterium
GTATAATTTGGTAAAGCCCTTACTTTACGACATCGTAAGAACAGCCGTCAAAGCTCAGGTCGAAGCAGCAGATGCTTTTATACAGGCAATATCTGCAGGCAGTCCCGTCCTTCACCTTTTTTGGTTTGATCTCGATGGAGCCCTCCGCCAGTTCGCCGCAGAGTTCTTTCACTTTCCGGTCCACCGCCTCCAGCAGCTCCGAAAAATCTTCTTCCTTTAAGAGTTTCTTTTCCGTTGTTCCGGCGTACAGGCCCTCTTTTGTTTTCCTGACCGGGAGGATGTCCGAATAGCCCGAAAATTCTCCGGCGATGCTTTCGATAACGAGACCGTCGTCCAGCACGACGCCGTCCAGCTTGAAGCTCTTTTTGCGCTCCGCCTTTACCCTTTCCGTGTAATCCGCTTCTGTGGCTTCCGTAACGTCGATCTGCGGCTCGGCGACCTCAAAGTAGAAAACGCCCGCCGGCTTGTAGGGATTGCATTCACCGACCTCCTGTCCGGCGCCGGGGGAATTTGCCCCCAGGGCGGCCCGCAGATAGAGCATGAGCTGCAGCCTCCATCCGGCCTTTGCTTCCTCGGTATCGAATTTTTCCTTACCCGATTTATAGTCGATGATCTTGATGTAACGGCTTGCGTCGCCGTCTCTTCCCCGCAGGACGTCCACCCGGTCGATTTTGCCCTCGATATAAAGCGTATCCTCCCCGAGCCTGACTTCGATGGGCGGAAACTGCTTCCCGACGGCTCTGCCGAATTCGCTTTCGAAGAAAACATCCTGGATGCGTCCGGTCTGAACGTGCTCCACCAGGGCCCAGGCCGCGTCGCCGCACACCTTTTTCATGCGCCGGCTTCGGTAGCGTTCTTCTTCTCCCTGAATGAGGACTCCTTCCCGGTATTCCAGTGCGGCTTCCTCGATAAAGCCGTCGATAAACCGGTGGCATTGTTCTTCGGTAATGCTCATCCAGGCCGAGCGTGGATCGGTAATGTCCATTCCGGGAATGAACAGTTTCTCCGATAATTTCATGAAGCACTGATGATAGACGTCGCCGATCTCCCGGCCGGCGATTTCGAAAATCCTCTGTTCGTCAGGGTGCAGCCCGTAATTGACGAAATGGGAGAATGGGCACCGGGAAAATCGCTCCAGCCTGGACGGACTTAAGGAAAATTCCGCGGAGAGATCTCCCTTATATAATTTCCGGATCAGGTCCTTCCGGATCTTCTCTTGTTTGTTGCTGAACAGCAGCCCTGCCTTCACCGGCTCCAGCAGCGGCTTCGCGTTATTTTCATACCATCGGTATGCCGCCTTCCATTCCGGTTTCAGGGGCGTGCCCTCCATGGCGCCGCGGAAGGCGTCCGTCATATGCCTCAGCGCACTGCCCGGCGTTTCGATGAGCAGTATCGGATCCTCTTCATTGATAATATCTTTGGATATTTTGATATCGGTATAGATCTTCCTGATCTTATCAAACAGCATGGAGGGCTTGCTTTCCTTTCCCTCCAGATCCGACGCGGAATAGCCCATCCAGAGGTATCGGGACGGTTTGGAAAGGTTTTTATAAATCGCCAGCTTTTCTTCCTTGATCCTCAGGTCGTCGATTCTGCAGATTTCGATTCCTTTTTTATACAGGGCTGTCTTTTCATCCTCGTTCAGCAGGCTTTCCGAAAGGCCGGTGGCGGGCAGCAGCCCGTCATTGGCGCCGAGGACGATGAGAGCCTTGATGTTTCCTGCCCTGGTCCTCTGCATGGTACCGACGATGATCTGGTCGACGGTGGGCGGAAGGAGCCCGATTTCCACGGCTTCGAAGCCCGCTTTCAGGATTGCGGCGTATTCCTCCGCTGAGATTTCTTCCTCGCCGATCAGCTCAACAAGCTGGTCAAAGATGCCGATGATGACGCTCCAGATCTGGGATGCTTCTTCTGCATATTCAAACTGGTTTCCTTCTGTCAGATAATCCATCAGCGCCTGGATCTTTTCCGGAAGCCGGGCAGTTTCCGTCAGGAAACCGTAGATCGCCTCTGTTCTCTCGCGGACCGTCCTGTTCTGCCTGAAGCCCGTTTCAAAAGCGGCAATATAGTCGCATACCTGTTTTCGTATTTCGTTGAGCCTCTGCAGCGCTTCTTCTCCCTCGGCTTTCGCGCCGTATGTAAAGTCCGATTTCCATCGGCTCCCTTTGATCCGGTATTTGACCGCGTAATTTTCAAGGTCCTCGCAGTCCTCGAAGGAAACGGTTGTCAGGTTGGTTTTCAGCATGCGGAAGACGTCCTCATACAGCCAGCCCTTGGCGGTAATGTCGATAAGGGCGGAAATGAATTCTACGGAGGGATGGTGCAGGATGTCCCGCTTTTTATCAAGGAAAGCGTTGATGCCATAGTCGGCGAAAACCCGGCGAATTACGTTGGCCCTGGCCTCCATGTCGTTGCAGATGACCAGGATATCACGGTAGCGAAGTCCTTCCTCACGAACCAGGCGAACGATCTTCGCCGCGGCGGTCTCCGCCTCCGCGTAAAAATTTGCCGCCTGGCAGAGGGTAATGGCTTCCCCTGCGGCCGCCTGACGGTAAGGCTGGGCATAAAGCTCCTGCTCCAGGTGCGCCAGAGCCGCCGCCTTCTCTCCCGGCCGGCCTTCCGGATTCTCTCCCGGCTGCTTTTTCGCCGGTCGATCCCCGACCGGGATCAGATCGCTTTCATCGACAGGCGTTTCCCGATATTGGATGCCGTTTCTTTCCACCATGGCCTTCAGCTTGAAAATGATCCCCCGGGTCAGGTCGAAGAGGTCGCTGTCCCGGCCCTCGGGCGGCAGCGAGCAGCCTTCCGGCCCCGGGGAGCAGTCGGCGGTCAAAACGATATTGACCTCCTTTGCGGCCAGCGTCAGCTGCTCGATGATATTCAGGGTTTTCGGCGTGAAGTAGTCAAATCCGCTGATCCAGACCACACTGTTCCGAATCAGCCGGGATTGCCGGATTTTGGATATAAAAAGATTGAGGTAATCCTCCGTGTCGAGGTATTTCCCTTCGATAAGTTCTTCGTATTTTTGATAGATCGCATGGATATCTTTTAATTTTCTGTGCAGGATGGAGGCCGTTTCCGTTTCCTTCAGGATGTGCAGAACGTCGGCCGGCGAAGCGTTGAACTGCTTCATTTCGGAGATGAGGTTATTGGCCATCTCTATAAAGGAAGGCTTTTGGTACATTCCCCGGAACGCTTCCAGGCGGTCGTTCTCCTCCGTCAGGATTTTGGCAAGGAGCATGTGCCTCCCGTACTTGTCGACGGGGACCCGGCTGCTCCCGCCGGTTTCCGCAAGGACTTTGAATCCGAGCCTGGACTGACTCATGACTTCAAGTTCCATAAGCCCGTCTACACCCAGGTAAGCGAAGGCGTTGCGTTCCGCCTGCAGGGTAAACTGGTCCGGCACCAGCAACAGGATCTTCTGATCATCCGGGCTCAGGTCCTCGGTCAGTCCCTTGGCCCGGAGCAGAGCCCCGGCAATCTTATCAAACAGAAATTTTTCCTTGTCCAGATTTTCCCGGCCGTAGCAGATATGCAGCATGAATGTTCCGTCCCTTTCCTGATATCGAACAGCTATATGCCTTAGTATATCACAAATCGGCAGGGAATTAATGTATTTTTCCTTTGCCCCGGCGAGGAGCGGTGTGATACAATGAGTTGGCGCAATAGATTATAAATGAAATGAGGCGGACCTGATCAAAATGCTTTCCATTAACAATGCAAAATACTATATTGCTATTTTTGTAGCCGTGTTTATATGGTCGTCCGCCATCATTGTGACGAAATTCGCCCTGACCGACCTCGGTCCGGTTACCCTTTCGGCCGTCAGGATCCTGATCGCGGCCGTGGCGCTGCTGCCCTTTGCACTGAAACGCGGTTTTCATTTTAAGGATTATTTTACCCAAAATGCATTCCTTTACGGGATTTTTGGTTACGGCGGAAATCTTGTCCTTTTGAGCATCGGCCTTACTGTTTGTACCGCCAATATATCCTCCGTCATCCACGGTTTATTTCCTGTGTTCATGATCCTGTTCGGACATGGAATGATGGGCGAAAATATAACCGGAAACAAGGTACTTGGTATCATTTTTTCCGTGGCCGGAGTAGTCATCGCATCCGCCGGAGATCTGTCCCAGAATTCGGGGACGACCCTCTTAGGCATTCTTCTTAATGCCGGGGCGGTATTGACCTGGGCGTTTTATTCCGTCCTGGCCAAAAAAAACGCCGCTGGGATGGATTCTTTCGTGCTGTCGGAAATCTGCCTGGGGACTTCATTTATATGCGTGCTTCCCCTTGCGGTACTGGAAATCCTGTTTACCGGATTTTCCGCACCCAGCCCCGGCGCTGCTTTCAGCCTCATTTATCTGGGTGTCATGTCCGGCAGTGCGGCTACCTTGCTTTGGAATTTCGGGCTGAAAAAAATCAACTCCGCCGTCGCGGGCGTTTACTTCAATCTGATGCCGGTCATAGGCCTTTTCCTTGCGCTCTTCCTTCATGAGCGCATCGCATTGCTCCAGGTTTTCGGCTGTGTCCTTATCCTGGCCGGCGTTGTCATCTGTACCAGAACAGATATTAAGAAAGAAATGAAAGAAGGATTAACAAATGAAACCGGAAAATGAATTTGTCTATGATTTATTAACGACAGCATCCTATTTAAACCAATATAATCAGCTAAAGCCTTATGCCTACCAGGTCCTCTTTGAGCAGATGGCGGAACGGCATTTGGCCGGCCTGAATCTGAACGTGGAGGGTACCAGGGAATACGGCCTGGCATGGGCGCTGATCTCCATGTCCGTGGAAGTGGTCAGGCCCATCGAAAATAGCATGGCTCTCCGGGGAACTACATGGCATTCGGAGCACCGGCGCCCCTATTTCCGCCGCGAGCTTATGTTCAAGGACAGCGAAGGCCAGGTAATGTTCAAGGGAGCCACCCATTCGGTGCTGCTGGATCTGGAAAAAAGGACCGTGTTCCGCAAAAAGGAAGTTCCTTTTCCGATCCATGAGCCTACCGGCGTCTTTCTGATGGAAGCGTCGCCGGGATTCAAAATACAAGCGGAACTGGAGCCCGTCGCGGAACGGGTCGTGCTGGCAAGCCATATCGACTGCCTGGGCCACGTGAACAATTGCCGCTACGGCGAGTATGCCTATGACGTTTTTACCGATGAGGAACAAGGGAAACTGAGCAGTCTGAAGCGGATGGATATCTATTTCCTTTCCGAGCTCCGCGCCGGGGACCGGTTTACGATACGAAAAGCCTCTGAAGGAGACAATATCTTCATACAGGGCTATAACAACACAAAAGACGACGTCTCCTTCAACATTGCCATGAGCTTCGGTAAAGATCTGCCGTGCAAATGATGTTTCGACATTGAAGTAAGGTTAATCGCTATATTTCGTCATAA
>DATMXY010000566.1:0-6264 GCA_035561275.1 Anaerovoracaceae bacterium
ATATGAATCTGCAGAGCAAAGCGACTGACCTCAAAGGGATAGGGCCGGCAAAGTCCGCCGCTTTAAATAAATTGAAGATCGATACCATTGAAGATTTTTTATTCTTTTATCCCAGGGATTATGAAGACCGGCGCGAGATGAGGCAGATCGCATTCCTGCGCGACGGCGAAACGGCTCTGGTAAAAGGGACGATCATCCTCCTGGTGAAGGGAAGGGGCAGGTTCCCCGGTAAACAAACCTTAAAGCTTATGGTTCAGGATGAAACCGGAGCGATGGAGGTTGTTTTTTTTAATGCCCGTTTCCTGGACAAGATGCTGAAGCAGAATGAAGATTACATATTTTACGGAAAAGTATCCTTAAACGCGGGCAGGATACAGATGCTCCATCCCGACGTATCAAGATACGAGCAGGATCAGGAGCAGTCCATACTGCCGGTTTATCCGCTGACGGTGGGAATCTCCCAGGGAGAGATGCGGAAATGGCAGAAAGCGGCCCTGACATACCTTCCGGAGCTGGAAGAGTATCTGCCGGAGGCGGCCCTGGAGCGGAACCGTCTTTGCGGGATCCGGCATGCCATTGAAAACATTCATTACCCTGTGGATAAACAGCGGCTGATGGAGGCAAAATTCCGGCTGATTTTTGAAGAACTTTTGTTCCTGCAGACCGGATTGCTGGCGATCAAATATAAAATGGAGGCGAAGGACAAGGGGATCGTGTTTTCCGGAGCAGTCTCCATGGACGCGTTTACCGCGTCGCTTCCTTATGCGCTGACCGGCGCGCAGCACAGGGTGCTTTCTGAGATCAATTCGGATATGGAATCGGAAAAGATTATGAACCGGCTGGTTCAGGGCGATGTGGGATCCGGAAAGACCGCAGTCGCGGCAGCCGCCATGTATAAGGCGGTGAAGAGCGGTTATCAGACCGTCATGATGGCGCCAACGGAGTTGCTGGCGAGACAGCATTATGAAAGCCTGAAAGGACTGTTCGGGGAACATGGCTTCAGGACCGGCTTTTTATCGGGAAGTGTCCCTCAAAAAGAAAAAAAAGAAATCCAGGAGCAAATCGAAAACGGTGTTTTGGATATCATAATAGGTACCCATGCTGTGATCCAGCCGAGCGTCAGATTCCAGAACCTGGGGCTTGTCATAACCGACGAGCAGCACCGCTTCGGCGTGAATCAGAGGGCGCTGCTTTCAAAAAAAGGACAGAATCCCGACGTACTGGTCATGACGGCGACGCCCATTCCAAGAACTTTGGCGGTGATTCTCTACGGGGATTTGGATATCTCAATTATCGACGAAATGCCTCCGGGCAGGAAAGAGATCATCACGCGAGCCGTCAGATCCGAAGGCCGGGAAGCCGCCCGGGAATTTGTTCGCCGGGAGGCAGGGAAAGGCCGCCAGGCGTATATCGTGGCGCCGCTTATCGAGGATTCGGAAAGTGTGGACGCCAAGTCCGCCCTGGGGCTTTATGATGAGCTGAAAGGCCGTTTTCAGGAGTTTTCCGTGGCTTTTCTCCATGGCGGCATGAAACAGGCGGACAAGGACCGGATCATGCGGGAATTCAGCGAAGGAAAGATCCGGATCCTGATTTCTACCGTGGTCATCGAAGTAGGCATCAATGTACCCAACGCCACGGTCATGCTGGTGGAAAACGCCGAACGGTTCGGGCTGGCCCAGCTCCACCAGTTAAGGGGCAGAGTCGGCAGGGGCGAGGAGCAGTCTTACTGCATCCTGATCACCGAGGGAGATTCCGCAGTGGCCGAGGAGCGGGCCGGGATCATGAAATCCACCAACGACGGATTTTTAATTGCGGAAAAAGACCTGGAGATCAGGGGTCCCGGAGAGTTTTTCGGTATGCGGCAGCACGGCATACCGGAGTTCAAGCTTGCCGACCTGGTGAAGCATATTAAAATATTAAGCACGGTCCGGGAAGAGGCGGAACGCATCCTTGAGACGGACCGGCTGCTGACAGGGAAAGAAACCGTCCGGTTGAAGGAAAAAATCGACAAAATGTTCAGAAATACGGAAAGCTTAAACATATAATTACAAATATTTTGCTTTTTCCATATCTTATGGTAAAATGGAGGTTGAACGAACGACAAGTTGATTTGAAAGAAGGAGGCAGCCGGGTTGCGCATCATCGCCGGAGATTTCAAGGGAAGAAGACTGCTTGCGCCGAAAGACGACAGGATCAGGCCTACCACGGACAAGGTGAAAGAATCCATTTTCAGCATGATTGCGGCTTATCTGGAGGATGCGGTCGTCATAGATTTGTTTTCAGGGACCGGAAACCTGGGGCTGGAAGCCATCAGCAGAGGAGCAACGCGCTGCTGGTTCGGGGACAAGTCCCGGGAGAGTCTGGAGCTCACGAGGCAAAATATAGCCCTCTGCAAGCAGGAGGACCGGACGGTTACCGTACTGGGAGACTTTGAATATGTGCTCAGGAAAATCACGGAGAAAGCGGATCTGATATTTCTGGATCCTCCTTACAGACATGGCCTTATTCAGGAATGTTTCGGCCTGATCGCAGGGCTTAGCCTGCTGAATGAAGGCGGTATCATCGTGGCGGAGCACGGTTCGGACGAGCCTTTGGAGGAAAAGATATCCGGATGCGTCAGGATAAAAGAAAAAATATATGGAACAATCACCATCAGTATTTACAGAAAAGATTTGGAGGAAATGCACCAATGATAAAAAAGGTTCTTTATGCAGGTTCTTTTGACCCGATCACCAACGGTCATCTCAATTTGATCAAAAGGGCCGCAAACCTTGGGGACCATCTGATTGTAGGAGTAATTCACAATCAATCAAAAAAGCCGTTCTTTACCATGGAAGAAAGAATGGAGATGATCAAAGCCGCCACCAGCTCGATCCGGAATGTTGAAGTGGACCACTTCAGCGGACTGCTTGCGGATTATGTGAAAAAGAACAGCATCGACGTCGTCGTCAGGGGTCTGCGCGTCTCGATGGATTTCGAATATGAGATCCAGATGGCGCAGATGAACGCCAGGCTGTATCAAGACGTCGAGACGATATTTTTAATGACCAGCCCGGATTATTCCTTTGTCAGTTCCAGCATCATAAAGGAAGTGTTCACCCTGAACGGGGACATTACAGGGCTTGTGCCGGATATCGTACTGGAATACATGAAAAGAAAATGTAACAAATAAGGGGGAGGAGATTCACCAAATGAAGGTTTTGGAATTATTGGATGAGATTGAGGAAATCGTCGACACAAGTTCGGGTTTTCCGCTCACGGGGAAAATATTGGTGGACGCGGAAGAAATCCTGGAGATCGTAAAAGAAATCAGAGTGGAGCTTCCGGATGAGATCCAGCAGGCTCAGTGGATCAAGGACGAAAGGCAGCGGATCCTGGAAGAGGCGAAACGGGAATATGAAACGATCCTGAAAGACGCGAAGATGCAGGCGGAAGAGCTCATCGAAAACGACGATATCACCGTAAAAGCCAAGATACGCGCCGACGAGATCATGCGGGTGGCGGAAGCAAACGTAAAAGCGCTGAAAATGAGCACCTTTGATTACATAGACAGCATCCTTTACAATTTTCAGGACAAGATGGACCAGTTGAACGCCGTCTATTTCCACGATATGTTCAACAATCTCCAGGGCACCTTTGACAAGATCAACAGCACCATCGCGGACAACAGAAATGAAATCAAAGAGATGGTCTACAAGGCGCAGATCGAGAACGACTGAAGAGATCGGTCTGAGCCCGTTTAATATAAAGAGGCATAATACGCCGTCCTATTTAATATGATGGAGTATGAGAAGGACCAGGACCAGGAGAAGAACAATTTACATATCGGCCGGCGTGTTTTCCGGCATCGGCTGTCTGGTGATGATGGCGTTTCCGTCCGTCGCACTGAACGCCGCACAAAGAGGCATCGCCTTGTGGGCAAGCTCTGTTTTGCCGGCATTGCTGCCTTTTTTTATTTGCGCCAATTTCATGACCGCCCTGGGGCTCCCGGCCCATATCGGCAGGATCTTTGAAAGGCCGTTCCAAAAGCTCTTCGGCGCGCCCGGCGTGTCGGCCTTCGTCTTTTCCGTCAGCATCACGTCGGGATACCCCATGGGGGCGAAGCTCATAGGCGACCTTGGCAGAAGCAGAGCGATCACGAAAAGCGACGCGAAAAGGATGTTGTCCTTCTGCAGCACCTCGGGGCCGCTGTTCATGCTGGGCGCGGTAGGAGCGGGCATGCTGGCTTCACCGGCCGCGGGCGCCGTCATCGCGCTGTCCCACTATCTGGGCGCACTGCTCAACGGCGTGCTCTGCAGCCTGTTAGCTTTTGAACGGTCGGTACCCTCCCAGGCGGCACCGACGGATACCGGCTTAAAAAAAGGAAGCCTGCTGGACCTCTTCACCGATTCCATGATCGCTTCCTTCCGCGCCCTCGGGATCATCTGCGGCTATATCGTCCTTTTCATGATGATTACGGATTTCATTGAACTGACCGGTATGCTGGACTATATCCGTGCAGATTTCGGCAGGAGCCTTGTCAAAGGCGTCATGGAAATGACCGTGGGATGCAGCGGTATTGCCGAAAGCGTAGGATTAAGCCTGCTGTATCAATGCATGCTGTGCGCATTTTTAATCTCTTTCGGCGGATTTTCCGTGTACGCCCAGTCCATGAGCATGCTGGCGGGCCTGAATATCAGTTCTGCCTATTACATTGCGGTAAAGCTGAGCCACGGGCTGCTGGCAGCGGCCATCGCCTGGTTCATCGGCCCTCCGCTGCTGGGCAGGGAGGCGCTGGCGGTCATTTCCCTGCAAAAGGAAGAGATCGTCGGCAGGCTGGGCTTTTTTTCGCAATTGTTATTTTCAACCAAAATGGTTATAATGATTGTGATTTTGTTCGTTTTTACCATATTACTGGATAAATTGCTGAGGTGGATCCATGAGAGTTTTAGGGATCATAGCGGAGTATAATCCGTTTCATAACGGTCATCTGTACCATTTGCGGGAATCGGTGCGGCTGGCATCGCCGGACTATACCCTCTGCGTCATGAGCGGAGACTTTACCCAGCGCGGTGAACCCGCCATGACCGACAAGTGGATCCGCGCGGAGGCGGCGGTAAGGAACGGCGTCGACCTGGTGCTTGAACTGCCTTTTGCTTTCGCATGCAATAATGCCGAATATTTTGCGGCGGGGGCGGTGGATATCCTAAACCGGCTTGGCTGTGTGACCCACTTATCCTTTGGAAGTGAAGCGGGGGAGCTTGACGCGCTTACGGAGGCGGCGGAATACCTGGCCTATGAGAACGAAGAACTGAAAGAAAGCATCAGGGAATTTGCGGACAAGGGGGTATCGTTTCCCAGAGCCAGGTATGAAGCGGTGAAAAAATGCCGGGGAGATTCCTGTTCTCATGTGTTGAAGAGCGCCAACAACATCCTCGCGGTGGAATACCTGAAGCAGCTCCATCTGACCAAAAGCAGGATTGAACCGCTGACCGTGAAGCGATATGGGACAGGCTATCATGACGAAGGTTCCTTCGAACATATCGCCAGCGCCACCGCGATCCGCCGTCGATTGAAGGTTTCGGACAGTTTGAACGGGATACCGGGCAGCTTAGAGGAGGTATCGGAATTCGTACCGGACCAGACATATCAAGTGTTGCATGGCGTTAATAAGGGTATTAATATTACACTTAATCACTTTTATCCCTTGATGATTTACCGTACCCTGACCAGCGATCCGGAGCAGCTCGGCAGCATTCTTTCCGCCACGGAAGGGCTGGAGAACCGAGTCTTAAAAGCGGCTGCCAGATCTGGCGACATGGAGGCATTGATCAGAGCGGTCCGGTCAAAGCGCTATACGCTTACGAGGATCCAGCGGTTGCTTGTCCATACCCTGATCGGGCTTGACAAAGAAGACTTCCGGGATATCCTGAACCGGCGGATCAATTATGCCAGGGTCCTGGGCTTCAGCAAAAACGGAGCGGCGCTGCTGAAACGGATCAAAAAGGAAGCATGCAGTTCGATTCCTGTTTTGACCAATATCAACCGCGAACTTTCTGTGGATGCGGAGCAATGGAAACTGTTGAATTTCGATGTCAGGGCTGCCGATATCTATAACCTGACCGCATACGGAGAAACTTACATGCATTCGGATTATGTCATGAAACCGTTTAAGGATTTTGACAGATAAATGTCATATTGAATAACTGATGATAAATAATGCGCTCAAACAGATTGTGCAAAGATTGCCGAATTCCCTTGAAAAAAACTTTACAAGGTCTATAA
>DATMXY010000567.1:0-30061 GCA_035561275.1 Anaerovoracaceae bacterium
CATTTTACCCATCTTAAATGAAAAAGTAAATGCAATTTATGATGGTTTTGATTGCGGTTAGTCTCGCAATATTTTTTTGGTATACTTTACCTAATAATTTGCTGCTTCGTCTGGCACTGATTCTGATTGGAGGTATTAGTCATGCAAATGAACTTTAAAGCCAGACATTTAACCCTTGAAGAAAGGGAAATTATCGCACAGTCCCTTACGGAGGGGATGAATTTCAAAGAAATCGGGAACCTGATTTCCAGGCATCCTTCAACTATCGCAAGAGAAGTGGCGCGTCATAAGGAGTATGTCAAAAAACGTCTCAGTTTCAGCGGCAGCCTGAACCATACCTGCTCGCACCTGAAGGACTGCTCTGTCAGGAACCTTTGCTCTTCCTGCAAAAGTATGAAGTTTTGCAAGCATTGTATCCAGCGGGACTGTACTGCTATTTGTAAGAAATACCATGAAGTATCCTGCGCCCTGGCCGCCAAGCCCCCTTATGTCTGTAATTCCTGCAACCGCAAGACCAACTGCCGGTTTGATAAATTTTATTACCGCGCTTCTTCTGCACATAAGGCTTACCATTCCGGGCTGAGGGAATCCCGTCAGGGGATCAATCTGGAACCCTGGGAGCTTGGTGAACTGGATGACCTTGTGTCCCCGTTGATCCTGCAGGGCCAGTCAATTGCCCACATCTATGCCAGCCATACCCATGAAATCCCCTGTTCCATCCGAACCCTTTACGAGTACATCACACAGGGCCTCTTTTCTGTCACTGATTTAGATCTGAGAAGGAAGGTGTCCTACAGGAAGCGCCGGAAGGCTTCCAATACGCCCTGCAATTACCGGTACCGCCAGGGCCGCACATACGAGGATTTCGTCCGGTTTACGGGGGAAAACCCTGACGCAGCCGTCACAGAAACGGACACGCTGGAGGGCAGCAAGGGCGATGAAAAGGTGCTCCTGACCTTGTACTTGCGTTCTTTCCGCTTCATGCTGGCCTTCCTCATGGACAATCAGGATATGGAAAACGTCCTCAGACAGTTCCACTGGCTCGAAGATATTTTGGGCCTCGGCCTGTTCCGGGACCTTTTCCCGGTCATCCTTACCGATAACGGCGCCGAATTCAAGGATCCCGTTTCTCTGGAGGAGCCTCTTGACACTTATGACGGCCTCAAAAGAACCAGGATCTTCTACTGCGACCCGGGGAAGGCCTACCAGAAGGGCGGGATTGAGAAGAACCATGAGCTGATCCGCTATGTCATCCCAAAGGGGGCTTCTCTCGAAGCCTATACACAGAAGGATATTGACCTGGTCATTAACCATATCAATTCCTACTCCAGGAACGAGCGCGCCCCCTTTACACCCTTTGACCTCATGGAAAAAGCCTGCCCGGACCTGATAAAAAAGCTGGGGCTTAAAAGAATTCATCCGGATGAAATTCTCTTAAGCCCCCAGCTTTTAAAAAAAGATAAGATTTAACTACGATTCTGTGCCCGGACGAAGCAGCTGATCCACCATCCTGCCGATTGCGTTTAGTTTTGCAGACACCCTGCAGCCGGTCTTTTTGGCATGCTCCCGTTTCGCCCAAAACTTATCTTTCATACTTAAACTATATCATTTTGCTGCAATTCCATCAAGGAAATTGCAATCGATTTCCCTTGAAACTTGCATTTACCAACGCACTCTTTATTCCTTTTCAAAAAATGCTCTTACTTTTTCATTCAACCCGAAAATCGGGATCAATAAAAGAGCCTCTCTTTCTAATATTATCAACGACATTCGAAGCACTCTTTAGCGGCCGTCTCCCTTTGGCCTGATCTTTCCAACGGTAACGAAAACGATCAAAGTACCCATTGCGCAAAGAGCCGTACTGACCAGCAGCAGGAGCGGCGCTCCGCTGTGATCCAGGATGACGCCCCCCAGCAGGCTGGCAAAAACATTGCTCAGCGTGAACATTCCCGTAATAAAGGCCTGCCCTTTGACCGCCTCTCCTTTTTCCATCACTTCGTCTACCAAATGCACCGAAGCGGTGAGAAAGATTGGGAACGAGACCAGTTGGAGCAGGAAAGCCCCGTAGATGAAAGCGACCGAAGTCGCGGCATATGTAAGAAAAACCTTGCCTATAAAAGCAGCCGATGCGAACTTCAGCATAGACTGGCAGCTGAATTTCTTCCTGAGCCGGCTGAACCAGATCAATCCGGGCAGCTCCAGCAGCGCCATAAAAGCGTAAAGCCGGCCCATCTGGCCACTGGTTCCGCCGACGGCCGTTACGACCTGAAGCAGGTAGGTATTCAATACCGAGTTCTGAAAAAACACAAACACGACGCCGACCGTAAAAACGATAAAAAACTTATTGCGCGTTACAAATGCTTTCAGGCCGATGGTTTCTCCGTCCTGTGCGGCGGTTTTCACGCCCGGGTCTGCCGGTCCGGCCGATATTGCCCTTTTATAAAGTTTGCCGGTTACCGCCAGTGAAATTAAAAGCAGGATCAATACGACGATACTCGCCGCCGGGATCACATTGACTCCCAAAATTGCGACAAGGGGTCCCAATAGAGCGCAGAAAACGGCATAGGCGACAGAACCGGCGCTTCGCGTTACCCCGAAGTTGATCCGGTGTCCGCTTCTGCCGAGGTAAAACGCCATGGAATAGATCAGCGGCTGCAGGGAGGTAAGCCATGCGGCAATCATAACAAAAATGACGGAAAGAACCAGGGTTCTGGCGGTGAAGAAATACAGCGAGGCCGTCGCAGCGATCAGCCCGACGGTTATAAAACCGCTGATATCCGTAAGGGAAACCTTACTGGACCTGTCCGCCGCGTCCGCCAGCAGCGGCTGTATCACAACGGCCAGAATGCTTGCGGCAGCTATGATCATCCCGATTTCCGAATTCGTATAATTTTTCCCCAAAAGAAATACGGATGCAAAACTCATGATTGCTCCGTAATTCATCCAGTAGGTTCCCTGTATCGCGCTATAGGAAAGGTTCAGTGATTGCTTCATTGCGTTTTTTGTCCTTGCATATCTCATCTCGAATCATCTCAATTTTTTATTGTATCCTGTTTTGCTTTTTATGTCTACTGATTGCACCGAAATACCCGCCTACTGCATCGTAATATGCGTCTGCTACATCGTCATAAAAAGCCACAGATCATACAGATAGCCCGATAAAATCGCCCCGATCACTAAAAAGGAAACATACAGAAGGATGGCTTTTCGTTTCATGATCATCGCAATTCCCGCAATGACTCCGGCGCTTGTTCCCGGCCCGGTTATCAGAAACGCAAGCATCGCCCCGCCGCTGGCGCCGCCGGTCATCAGCGCATTGATGACCGGCAGGGAAGAAGGTCCGGTGACGTATAAAGGGACTCCGACCAATGCCAGCAGCGGCACTGCAAGGAGGTTACCTTCCCCAAGATTACGATCTCATAAAATGCCAGACCTGTTCCGACGGCAACTTCCAATATCCTTAGCTTTTCTAACCAATAAATGGCCTAAAAATTTGGTCGCTTATGATCCTTTCTTTCAGCTCCAGTACCTTACGCTCGATGGTTTTTGCCGTCTCAATAAACTCCTCGTCACTTTTCCCGGTCGGATCTTCCAACCCCCAATCCTCCCGGTAGCTGCAGGGCAGCCAGGGACACTCCACATTACATCCCATGGTGATCACGATATCGATTTCGGGAAGCTCGGAAATCGTCTTGGAATATTGCGTTTCCTCCATATCGATATGGTACAGCTGTTTCATGATCCTGACCGCGTCCTGATTGATCCGGGGCTTTGTCTCAGTGCCTGCGGAATATGCCTCAAACGCATCGGCAGCGAGAAGCTTTGATATCGCTTCCGCCATCTGGGAGCGGCAGGAATTATGAACGCATACAAAGGCTACTTTCGGTCTATTACCATTCATATTGAACCCCCCATCCTTGTTTTAACAACAGCTGTCGCCTCCGCCGCAGCCGCAGTTCGGCTCTGTGCCGTTCAGGATCCCGCTGATCACAGCGGCGGCGCAGCCTACTCCGGTTTTCACCTGTATTGCGCCAAAAGCGCAATTCTTTTCACAAGCGCCGCATTCCATGCAGGAATCCCTGTCGGAGATCCGGGCTTTATTTCCGTCCATCACAAAGACTCCATGAGGACAGACGGCGGCGCACATGCCGCAGCCGGTACATTGATCCGTCATAAATTTCAGGGTCACAACATTCTTTAAATATTTATGTTTCATTATTGGTCCTCCAATCAAAATAAATGAATACCGTCACCGCAGGCTTTAAAGATCGAAGCCGTCATTCAAAGCAATAAAGGCAAAAGGCCGCCCGCAAGCAGCAGGACGATTCCTGATATGACGGCGGCCGCAATGAGAGGCACCGCTATTTTCATTTCCTTCATTACTCCCGATAGTGAAGTATAGGTGGAGCATCCGGTAAAATTCATGGCGCAGTAGGCGGAAACGGCCGGCAGGGTCAGTATGTATGCGGCAGCGGTCAGTACGCCGTATTCCATGCTCTGAAAACCGTCGTTTATCACAATGACGCCAACGGCCCAGAGCAGGCCGACCAGCCAGCCTTTGAACGAAAAAGCTCTTCCCGGGATCCATGGAAGCAGCATCGGTGTCAACACACAGCCGGTCAGAACCGCTCCCATCCAGGAATAGGCCTCTGTGCCGCCGAACCTGAAAATCCCGGTCAGATTCAGTAAAAACATGGCCCCGAATAGAAGGAAAGATGGCTTGATCGCCCCTACGAGTTCGACCGGCGTTAAAACGGCTCTGTCGGCAAAGCCGAATCGCACCGTCCGCATTTCCTTCGTGGCTTCCATTCCGTTTCTCAGGAATTCCGGGATGTCTTCCGCCCTGACGGGACCGTAAACTACCTTAAAACCCGATCGTTTCCGCACTTCGTGAGCGGATACCCCTACGGCTCCCAACTGGGGCAATATCAGCGTCCTGTGGGTCACAACCCCGGTCAGTCCGGTCTTTTCGACCCTGCCGATCAGTTCTTCTGTTCCGAAGGTCCCCTTTCCGGCAGCGCACCAGACGTTAACCCCCTTCGTGTCGAGCACGAGGATCCATGCGGATATTCCCGCCAGTTCTTTTCTTAAATTGTCAAAGCTCATTTTATAATTCGCCGTTACCAGCACGGGCGAATTGGCGCCAGGTCTGCCAACGAAATACAGGCCGGGATCGACTTTATAATACCTGTCGATTCCCCATCTTGCCTTCCACGCACCCAATTTATCTTTAAATGTGAGCTCTGCAGAGACTTCTATGGGTTCTTTTGGAACTCCGCAGCAGCATGACGGAGTTTCCCCGGAGCCGCAAGATGAAGTCTCCTCACAGCATGATTGGCTGTCTTCACAATCACAAGACGAACTTTCTTCACAGCAGCATGTCATTTCTTTTTCAGTACAGCAGTTTTCCATAATAACATCCCCTCTTTCCGCGACGGTTGGATTCATTTCATCAGGTTTCCGCCGGTTTGGGCGGGCAGCCCCTGATCATTGAAATATTTTCTCTTAAACATTAACGCGGCGTTCACAAGGCTGATCATGACCGGCACCTCGACTAGCGGACCGATAACCGCGGTAAAAGCGACGTCTGAAGAAATCCCGAATATGGCGACGGCGACGGCGATGGCCAGTTCAAAATTATTGCTTGCCGCCGTAAACGCCAGCGTTACGGTCTGATCATACCGAAAGCCCCCGCGCCAGGACATATAGAAACTGACAAAGAACATGACTGCAAAATAAATCAGAAGCGGGATCGCGATCCGCACCACGTCTGCGGGATTCTTTATGATCTGTTCCCCTTTCGTTATAAACATGATCACAATGGTATAGAGCAGCGCAATCAAAGCCAGCGGGGAAATCTTCGGGATAAAGACGGTCTCGTACCAGGCTTTGCTTTTAGCCCTGATTAGGCTGAATCTGGTAATAAAGCCGGCTGCAAAAGGAATTCCCAAGTAGACCAGCACGCTCTTCGCCACATCCCACATGGAGACGTCGACGTTCTGCCCTCCCCAGGAAAACCCGAGCCATTTGGGCAGCACAGTTACAAATATCGTGATATAGACCGTGTAAAAGATGATCTGGAAAATGGAATTCAGCGCCACCAGCGCGGCGCAGTATTCGTTGTCGCCCTTTGCGAGGGTGTTCCAGACAATGACCATGGCAATGCAGCGGGCCAAGCCGATGATGACGAGGCCTACGGCAAATTCCGGCTTATCACCGAGAAATATGGCGGCTAACAGAAACATCAGGATAGGGCCGATGATCCAGTTCTGTATAAGAGAAAAGGAGAAAACTTTTTTGTTTTCCGCCACTTTACCGATTTCTTCGTATTTCACCTTGGCTAAAGGCGGATACATCATGACGATGAGGCCGACGGCGATCGGCCAGGACGTCGTCCCTGTGCTCATGCCGCTCAGCGTCGTCGTTAGCGAAGGGAACGTATAGCCGGCCAAAATGCCGGCAGCCATAGCCAAAAAAATCCACAGGGTCAGATATCTGTCAAGAAATGACAGCCGTTCTCTTTTTTCAATACTCATAAAACAACCTCCCATTGCTTCCTGATTGATATGATCCGGTACCTTTACCGCCGCCGTATCATCTGCCGCTATCCGCCGGGCAGCATGATTTTCCGGCCTTGACTGTTTTACAGATGCAGTCTTCCTTTTCACTGATAATGCGTCCGAAAAAATCAAGCACTTCGCCAGTCCTTTCTTTATTGAGCGTATATCTCATCCACGCGCCGTCGCGCCGCGCGTCGACCAGACCGCTGTCGGACAAAATTTTCATATGGTAGCTGAGGGTAGACTGGGAAATGCTGAACTCCTCCAGAATGTTGCAGGCGCACATCTCGCCGCAGGACAGCATATCGATGATCTTCAGCCGCGTTTCGTCCGAAATGGCTTTGAAAACGGGAACATATTCCGCATAAGAATGTTTCATAAAAAGCCCTCCAAAAGAATATCGATAAGTATCGATATAATGATTAGATTATATCACCATATCGATAACTGTCAATATGCTTAATGGGTTTTTGTTTAATAGGTTTTTTGTTAAGAAGGGAGCTTCTGGCTATTTGATGTTAAATTCCGTTATAATATCAGGAATCTAATGATCAGAGGCAAATGCCGCCGGCTATGCCTAATGGACGGCGCTGTCCACGATGAGACGCGCCGCCTTTTCACGGCGCAGCTGCCACTCCACCGCTCCCGCGCCGGCTTCCGCCTTTACCTGCTCTGCATCCACCCCGCATTGTTCGGCTATGTGCAGGTATGCCGCTTCCATCTCTTCCGCTGTCACCGAAATCTTTTCGGCTTCCGCCACCGCGTCCAGCAGCAGGTCCCGGCGCACCAGACCGGCGGCCTTTGACCAATGCTGAGCCCGCCATGCTTCTTCCGTAATATTTAAAGAACCAAGATAGGCGGCAAAGACTTCGTTGACCCTCTCCTCCGGTTTCATTTTATTTTGTTCCTGTTCCCTTTCCAGGATGATTTGTTCCAATGTCACTGCAAATCCGGGCGGCAGCTCCCGGTATAACCGCACCGACTCGGTCAGCAGCCGGCTGAACCGTTCTACGGACGGGTCTCCATGATCGGCCGAAACCGACTGAAGCATCACGTCCATGGCCTCTTGCCTGACCTGGCTTAAAGGCCGGGCAACCCCCGCGGCACGGTATGCTTTGTCCAGAATGTATACGGTGTTTGCCAGCACATTGTAGATCGCCTCCTGGTTGATCCGCAGCTTCTCCTGCGCAGTCAGGGCGTCCAGTTTCCGCTTGATCATCCCCTCCGGAATGTCGACCTCTATCCTGCGGGCCGCCTCATCGAGAACTGCGTCTTTGAGCGCTTCTTCGTAAGTCTTTTCGTGAACCTCTTCAGAATCCCCCTCAGGTCCGCTGATGGACGGCGTCCGGACGGCCAGCCATTTATATTGACCCAAATGAACAGCCGGATAGACGTCGGCCCGTACCGTGAAGGCCGCTCCGCCGTCCGGCCGCCAGGACACGTCAACGATCTCGGGCTGTCCTGCCTGCGTGATGCGATTGGCGCTGACAAATTTGCCATATAAGATCGGTATGGTCCTGTCGAGGGCTTCAGCATAAAGCACATCGGGACCATATACCCGTTCCAGTTCCGCGCGGGGCGCCTTGCCCCCCTGCCAGCCCGGCACCCGGTACTTCTCCCTGTGGTCCTGATAGGCTTTTTCCAGCGCCACAGTAAATTCATCCGGCTCAATGAGGATCGTAACGGTCAGGACGCTTTTTTCTGTCCGGCGGTCCAATACCTTCATCGCCTGTTCCTTTCCATAAAGCCTTCGTGGCTGGCAAACAGCTGCTCCAGCTCTTCCGGTCCGCACTGTCCGAAGCGGGTCAGGCGTTTCCACAGTCCGGCGAGCAAACCAAGCCGCTCCCGGTCCTCCGGAAACATATTGAAGAAGGCCGCGTAGCTGTACGTATTCAGCATGACCAGCCGTTTGCGCAGAAAGCTGAGTTTATGCAGGGTAACGACATCCAGCTCATAAGGATCGTCCAGGATCTGCTCATCGCCGTCGTACCCGAGGGTCTTGTATTTCTCTGTTTTCTCATCCCAGTATTCCGTACCGATAATGGGTTGGAGCCGCCCGTATTGCGCACTGATAAAAGCGTTCCGTTCCATTTCGATCAGGGGCAGGCAGACTTTGACCTGGGCAGTCCAGGTCTTTCTATGCAGGGCCGCCGCATCCTGCGTCTGCGGATCCTGTCCGTACCGTGCGCGGTCCAAAACGTCGTTATACTCTTTCCATAAGTCTTTGGCGTTTCCGTTCATCGATGTCCCTCCTTCATTAAAATCAGCTTGCCCGCCGCCGCCATTAAATCAGCCAGTTCAGCTGCTCTATCCGGGTCAGGATCTCCCTCTGCCTTTCATGGAACTGCAGCTCTTTATTATGCGCAAAATATTGATCACAGCCATAGTGGCCGATGAAGCGGGCGCTGTAATAATTGGCGGTCATCTCCGTGACCAGCAGCAGCATTTCCTGCCCGTCGGCGAAGGCGGTTTCACAAAATCCAAACAGATGATCCAGTCTCTTCCCGACTGCGTCGGCCGCCTCCTGCAGTCGGGCTACGGCGCTTTCGAAGGCGGCTTTGATCCCATGGAACGCCTCCGTATTCCCTTTCACGCCCTCTTTGAGCAGCGCTGCCCGGTATTCCTCCAGCGCCGCGATGACCCGGCGGGCTATACGCTGGTTTGCAGTAGAAATAGAGGAAGCTTTGATCCCGTTTTCCAACGCTGCCCTGCGGCGGCCGATCTGCCTTTCCAGCACCTCTGCCGCCCCGTCCGCCCCGTCTTTTCCATCTGTCGCACCTTCCATCTCCACTCGAACCTCTTTGAGCACGGTAAGCAGGGAGGACATCATGTCCTCTGTCTCGGTCACTTCGCGCAGTTCCGCCGTGATTGCCGCAAAGAGCAGGCCAATAAGGGACAGCCGTTCGTCGAATTTGGCATTCTGCGCCCGGAATACGATGAAATCGGACGCGGTACCTGCCAGTATGGAGTCGATCTGATAATCGCTGCGGTATTTGTTATACAGGTCGTAGTAAATTGCAAAATCCTTTGCGATTTTTTTATTCTGGAGATACTGTCCGATGAGCTTCTCGTCCACCGGCAGGCCGTTTTCTTCATACAGGTAAACCATCTCGGACAAATCGTCCCAACCCCGGGCAGTGACAAAGCTTTTGCCGTCCACAGTGCTCTCCACCCGGTAGAAATCTTTTTTTTTCGCCGCCAGGTAGGTCATAACGGAGGCATGGACTCCCTTTCTATAGGCGTATTCCTTCCACGCCTCGTAATCCGGCTCCACATCGATCCGTTTGAGCCGGTCCCAGGTAACGATATCGAAGTCCCGGACCGACTTGTTGTATTCCGGCGGATTGCCGGCTGTGACCACGATCCATCCCTCCGGGACCCGGTGCTGCCCGAATATTTTATATTGCAGGAACTGGAGCATACAGGGCGCCAGCGTCTCGGAGATGCAGTTGATCTCATCCAGGAACAGGATCCCCTCCCGGACCCCGGTCTCCCTCATCAGCTTATACACCGACCCTATAATTTCACTCATTGTGTATTCTGAAACGTCATATTCCCAGTCGTCAAACATCTCCTTCACGATATAGGGCAGGCCCAGCGCGCTCTGCCGGGTGTGGTGGGTCATGGAATAGGACACCAGGCCTACGCCGAGTTCCGCCGACACCTGCTCCATAATGGCGGTCTTGCCGATCCCCGGGGGCCCGATCATGAATACCGGCCTTTGTTTCTCGATGGGGATGCGGTAGCAGCCGAATTCATCCTTGGTGAAATAGGCGGTCATGGCGTTGACGATCTGTGCTTTGGCTTCTTTAATGTTCATTTACCTTCCTCCAATATGCATTCCTATATCCCTTCCGTCAGCTCATCCAGGGAAAATTCTGCGGACAATACGGTCTTCTGCATGTGTCTGTTCCGGTAGTCAAGCAGCAGCGCCACGATTTCCATAGCCCCCGCCCGCTGCGCCCGCTCCAGCGCCGCAAAAAAATCACGCACCGTCAGCAGCCTGTTTTCCGTGAAATACGCCACGGCCGCCAGCAGGTCTTCATCGATGGCCTTTTCAAGTATCACCGCAATTCTGCCGCGGACATAGTGCTCATATTTCTCCGCCGTCGGCGCCGGATACATTGCCGCGTGACTGCAGTAACCCAGCGCCGCCGATATGCGGTCCTTTTCCTGCTGAAAATTCAGCGGGGGAATGCCGTAAGCGGTGATGACCGCAAGCCGGTCACAGCCGTCGAAGGGCTGCTCCCCCAGGGTCTCCACCCCGGATGGAAGCGTGACCGCGGTAAGGCTGCCGCAGCCACTGAAGGCATGGCTGCCCACAGCACGGACGCTGTCCGGGACTGTGATGGAAATCAGTCCGATTTTATCTCGGAACGCACCGCTGCCGATCCTCTCTATTCCGGGCGGTATGCGGATATCGCGCTCTGTCCCCTGATAGCCGTAGACTGCGGATCCGATGGTTATGAAACCGCTGCTGCCGCAAAGGGTGGCGCAGCCGTCAAAAGCGCCGGCGCCGATTTCGTCCACGCTGTCCGGCACCGTGATCTCCGTCAGTTGAGGGCAGAGGGAAAACGCGCCGGCGCCCAACTCACGGACGCCCTCCGGCAGAAAGATCCGGCGCAGGCTTCCGCATTCGCTGAAGGCATAGTCCATGATCCTTTCCGCGCCGGCCGGGATCACGGCCTCGCACAGCTTATTGCAGCAGCGGAACGCGCTGCTGCCGATCTCAGTGATCCCCTTTGACAGCGTAAGCCCGCGCAGCTCTTCACAGCCATAGAACGCCTGCTCCGGAATCATTCCGACGCCCCCGGGAACGGTAACGGAGGTCAGATCCCAGCAGCCGGAAAACGCGTTGCTATGCATCTCTGTCAGGCTATCCGGCAAGGAAAGGGCAGCCAGGCAGCGGCAGCCGGAAAAGGCGCGGCGTTCAATGCAGGCTGTGCCCTCGGGGATGCGGATCTCCGTAAGGTTGATGCACTCCCAGAACGCGTCGGCTCCGATGCTTTGCACTCCCGCAGGAATATTGATCTTCAGCAGATTACTGCAGCCGGAAAAGGCCCAGTCGCCGATCTTTTCCACCGTGCCTTTGATCGATACGCTTTCCAGGTTGTTGCAGGCAAAAAAAGCCCAGCTCCCCAGCTTTGTTACGCTTTGGGGGATCGCGATATGATGCAGGCCGCGGCAGCCGGAAAACGCGCCGCCTTCTATTTCATCCACCCCTTCGGCGATATTGACGTACCTCAGCCGGGTGCAGTCCTTGAACGCACGCCAGCCAATACTGCGAACGCCTGCCGGAATGCTTATCTCCGTAAGGCCTGTGCAGGCGGCAAAGGCCCGCCATCCGATTTTCTTAATGCTGTCCGGAAGGATAACGCTTCTGATCAGCACGCAGCCGGAAAACGCGTCCGCGGCGATCTCAACAACGCCGTCGGGGATCTCCGCCGCGCGCAGGTTGCGCCTGCCCTTTACCAGACATTTCCCCAGAAGCAGGAACGGTTCGTCCCAGTCCGTCTCGTTCTCGCAATAGAATTTATAGTACGGCGTTCCGGTAAAGGCGTCCCGGCCGATCCCGGCGATACTCGCCGGCGCCTGCACCTTCGTCAGGCCGCTGCACCACTGGAAAGCGCCGTCGCCGATATAGGTTACCCCTTCCGGAATGACGACTTCATACAACTCCCGGCAATCGCGGAAAGCACCCTCTCCGATGGCCTCGACCCCTTCCGGCAGCGTTACGTAATGCGCGCTGCCGTGGTATTTTACCAGAACTCCGTTTTCAATCAAAAAGTCCATAAATCATACAGCCCCATTATAAATTCTCAATCTCATCTGCGGCGAGCAGCAGTTTGATCGCCCATACCGGAACCTCCGGCGTTTCCCGTCCGGCTTCCACGAACACAAAGGCCGCGTCGTAGTCCGGCTTCCGTTCCGGGAAGGTGCCGTAACCGTCGGTAAAATAGATCAGCCCCTTGAAATTGGTGAATTCGTGGCTGGCGACGAGCTGATCCACATAGGAAAACACCGGTCGGAAATCCGTCCCGCCGAAGCCGCGCAGCGTCATCGTCTTGATATATTCGTCAAAGTCCTCCTGGCAGGTGATCTTCGCGTCCTCCTGGACCGAGGCGCCGCACTGGAGGATGTGGACGTTGATCTTCGTGAAGAAGTTCTCGGACTGTTTGAGGATATTGTATGTCTTGGTAACGAACTTCTGCACCATGTCGCCGGCCACCGACTGGGAGGTATCCAGAGCGACGACGAACTCCCGGATGCGCTTGACCTCCTTATATTCCAGCGGCTCCACCAGCGGCATATCATCATAAAGCTTCAATCCATAGGTATAGAATATATAATCGAATTCCTCGTCGTTGACCTCCACGTTCTCGCCCAAAACGGAGAACCGCCGCAGAAATCCGGCATAGTCGTATTTTTCCCGGTTGACGGCCGCAAGCTCCTGCATCATGTCGCCGGCGGCTTCCCCCCAGCTGTTGGAGGCGGTCTCAAGGTCCACCCGGACCCTTTCGCCGATCTCCTTCCAGAGCTGCTCCAGTTCGTCGCGGGTCAGTGACGGCTGGTCGCTCCTGCGCTCCTCTTCACCGCCCGACGTTCCCTCGCCGCTGCCGCTGTCCGTTTCTTCTCCGATGAACTCCCCGGATCCGTCTCCTTCCTCCTCCACGCCGTCGTCGGGAGGCGGCATGAAGTCTTCCCCTTTCGAATTGTCGCCGATCATCGGGCTATCCGCGCTGTCCGGATCGTTCTCATCGCGCTGATCCTCGTCACGGCTTCCTTCGCCTTTCTCTTCCGGCTCCTCGTACCAAATGCCATGGTCGTCGGCATAAAAAGGTTCACGGATGTGCCGGTACTCTTCCCGCGTCAGCTGCCTGTCAAGGAAATAGCGGTAAAGCTTCTCAGCGGTGAGCGGCTTGACCTCTTCCTTCAGTTTGGAAATCAACCCGGCCTGCCGCCCCTCCCTGGGACAGACCACCGCCCTCAGGCCCAGTCCGGTGATCACATTCTCCACCGCGATATCGCAGGCCAGATCCCACACCTCCGCCTGGATCCTGCGGCTGATGAAGAGATGGCGGAACACGCAGTGCAGTGCGACGTGCAGATAGTCCCGGACCGGTATTTCCGGGGCTGCTTTGTACGAACGCAGTACGTGCAGGGCGTTATAATAGAGGAATTGCCCGTCGGTGGCCAGTTCGCCCGTGCGCGTGTGGCTGACCGGGGCAAACCGGATCAGGGCGGCGTCCAGAAAGCGCAGATGGATCATCAGCGTATTCCGGGACAGTTTGAAAATATCATAAGCCAGTTCTTCCGCCAGCCGCAGCCGGCTCTGTATGTCGTCCATTGGTGATCCCGATCCTTACTATGGAAAAAAGGGGGAGGAAATCTGTATGCCTCCCCCTTCCTTTTAAGAGTGAACGGTTAGTGGAACGGTTTGATTTCGGGCATAGCGTCAAATTTCTCCGCAAGCCCTTCGTCTCCGAAGTGATCTTTTCCTGTGGCTTCCTTTTCCCTGAGGCCGCGCCAGATCGTCTCAGGGCTTACAGGCAGCGAATGGAACTTCATGCCGGTAGCGCGGTTGATGGCGGTGCCGATGGCGGGACCGACAGGGGCGGTGGAGCCTTCTCCGGCTTCTTTGGCGCCCATGGGTCCTTCCGGATCAGGCCCGCCGCAGATAATGCTCTTGATCTTCGGCATATCCAGCGCCGTCGGGAAACGGTAGTCGCGGAAGGTCGGGTTGAGGTGTTTGCCGTTCTGGTTGTACTGGCATTCCTCGTAGCAGGTAAAGCCGATACCCAGAAGCACGGAGCCTTCGATCTGGCCTTCCACCGCACGAAGGTTGAGGGCGCGGCCGCAGTCGTGTGCGAATACGAATTCCCTGACTTCGATCTCTCCTGTCTCCATGTCGACCTTGACCCTTGCCGCGGAACTGGAGAAGGAGTATGCCGGCGCGTAGTTTCCGCGGTTCCTGACATAAATGTCCTTGTCGCCTTCATGGGCGAAGGAACCGGACCCCGTGATGCAGCGGCCGAAGTTCTTCTCTTCGTAACCGAAGATGGCTTCATTGTATGAGATGTTCTTTTCGGGATCGCCCTTAATGAATACGCGGTGGTCCTTCATGGTGACGTCTTCCGGTTTGCAGCCCCACTCTTCCGCCCAGTGGGTCAGCAGCTTCAGCTTGGCGTCGCCCACGGCGCGGCGGCAGGCGTTACCGCCCAGGAAGGTAACGCGGGAGCCGTAGGAACCGGAATCCCAGGGCGAAAGGGTGGTGTCGGCCGGGACGCACTTGACCTCGTCCATGCGCAGGCCCAGCTCTTCCGCGACGATCATGGTCATTACGGTATCGCAGCCCTGGCCGATGTCGTTGGCGCCGGTGTATACTACGGCGTAGCCTTCGCGGTTCAGGCGGACCATGGTGGAAGCGGAAGCATAGTGTGGGGTGACCAGGACCGGAAACCCTGTACCGGACATGAAGCCGGAGCCCGCAAGGCCGATGCCTTCTCCGACGGGCAGTTCTTTTCTCTTATCCCAGCCGATGGCTTCGGCGGCTTTGACCAGCGTTTCTTCGAAGGCGCAGGTGGTATATTCCAGGCCGGTGGGGCCGACGTAGTACGGTGTGATGGCGTTCATCCGGCGGAGTTCCAGCGGATCGATGTTAAGGGCGTCGGCGACCTCGTCGATGTGAACGTCATGAGCAAAGTGCACCTGGCAGGCGGAATATCCGCGCATTGCGCCGGAAGCCGGCTTATTGGTGTAAGGACGGCGGGCGGTCATGTCGATATTCTCAACCTTGTATGGGAATGTAGCGCAGATCAGAGAAAGCGCGTTGGCCGCGATACCGGATCCGCCGTAGGCGCCGCCGTCAAGGACGTGCTTGCAGCGCTTGGCCAGGAGCTTTCCTTCCTTGGTGAAAGCAGTCTCGATCTCAAAGGCGATGGGGTGACGGGTACGGGTCCCGAGGAACACTTCATCGCGCTTGAGGATGCATTTGCAGGGATGGCCGGTCAACTGGGCAAACTTGGCGGGACACAGTTCGTGGGCAAAAACGTCCAGCTTGCCGCCGAATCCGCCGCCCATGGCGGGCTTGATCACGCGGACGGCGCTCTCCGGTACGCCAAGGCCCCAGGCGATCCAGAAACGGGTGACATAGGCGCCCTGGGTTGTGCTCCAGATCGTCCATTCGCCGTTTTCATACTTGGCGGTGGCGCCGTGGGGTTCGATGGCGGCATGGACCATCTGCTGAGTCTTGTAATAATATTTGTCCGTGTAATCGGCTTCGGCGAAGGCCTTATCCGGATCTCCCGCCACCATGGTGGTGAACATGGAGATGTTGTTGGTCCCGGGATAATGGACAGCCGGAGCGGAGGGGTCCATGGCCTCGAACGCGTCCACGACAACGGGCAGTACTTCATAATCGACCTTGACCAGAGCGACGGCTTCTTCCGTGGTTTCTTCGTCCACCGCGCAAACGGCAGCCACTTCGTCGCCGTACATCCTGACGTATTCGCGGCAGAGGGGTTCTTTATCCGCCAGCTCTTTGAACGCTTCCGGGTTGCCAAGGTTGTGGCCTTCGGGGAAATCCCTGCCGGTCAGTACGCCTTTTACGCCGGGCACCTTCAGCGCCTCAGTGAAATCGATATTGAGGATCTTCGCATGGGCGTAAGGGCTGCGGACCAATCTACAGTAGTACATGCCGGGAAGGTCGACGTCGTCTGTGAAGATGGCATGCCCGGTCACCTTTGCTTCCGCGTCGACGCGGACATAGGCGTTGCCTTTCCCTGCCAGTTCATAATCTTCCGGTTTCTTGTAAATCTTTTCGATATCCTTATAGTATTCTTTTGACGTCATAGCCATTGTTTATGCCCCCTTCCTTAATACTTCCGCAGCGGCGCCGATTGCCTCGACGATCTTGGCATAACCGGTACATCGGCAGAGATTGCCCGCAATCGCGTCGCGGATCTCGTATTCCGTCGGATTGGGGTTCCGGCTCAGCAGTGCCACCGCGGACATGACCATCCCGGGGGTGCAGAAACCGCATTGAAGGGCCCACTTGTCGATGAACTCCTTCTGGACGGGATGGAGCTCTCCGCCCTTGATCAGGCCCTCGATGGTGGTGACCTCATGGCCGTCGGCTTCCACTGCCAGCATGAGGCAGGACGTCACAGGTTTTCCGTCAAGCAGGATGGTGCAGGCGCCGCATTCTCCCTCTTCACAGCCTCTTTTGGCTCCGGTGAGATGCATCTCTTTGCGCAGGAAGTCGAGCATGGTGATACTGTCGCTGGTGTAGACTTCCACATCTTCGCCATTCAATCTGAATTTTATGATTCGCTTCATTTCGTCTCTCTCCTCTCTTACGCTTTCAGGGTTTCCAGCGCCTTTTTAAAGGAACGCTTTGTGAATACGCGGACCATGTCGGTACGGTATTCGGCGGAAGCACGGACGTCGGAAATGGGCTTGCAGGCGCCGGCGGCTGCAGCCGCAGCCTTTTCCAGCAGATCGTCCGTATATTCCTTCCCGATGAGGGTCTGCTCTGCGGCTGCGGCGCGAAAAGGAGTAACAGCGGCGCCGCCGACGGCGATACGGCAGTCAGCGATCTTTTTGCCGTCCATTTTGACCCAGGAGGCGACGCCGATGATGGCGAGGTCCATAGCTTTACGGATGGCGTGCTTAAAATAGGCCGCGCCTTCTCCGGACTTCAGTTCGGGGATGTTGATCTCAGACACCAGCTCGCCGGCTCCCAGGGAGGTCTTCTTAACGCCCTTGAAGAAATCGGTGATGGCGATCTCACGGCTGCCATCCTTCGGGCTGACGGTCTTAACCCTGGCGTTCAGGGCAAGCAGGATGGGAGCGGTATCTGCGGAAGGGGAAGCGTTGCAGATATTTCCTGCCATGGTGCCCTTGCACCGGATCTGGGTGGACGCCACGTAATGGGCGGCGTCCGCTACGGCTGTCAATTCTTTTTTGACAACAGCGGAAGTTTCGATGTCGCGGAGTTTTGTCAGAGCGCCCACTTTAAGGCCCTGGCCGGGGACGTATTCCAGCGTATCCAGACCCGGGATCTTCTTAAGGTCAATGATGTAATCGGGTTTGACCGCACGGTCTTTCAGCAGCGGGATCACGTCGGTGCCGCCGGCCATGACCATGCACTTTTCGCCGAGTTCCGCCGCTAAATTCGCGGCTTCTCCCAGGCTTTGAGCAGCTATGTACTCAAATTTGCTTAAAGTCATAAAATTTGCCTCCTTTTATAAAATAGCCTCGTTCTATTTTGCCGTTAACATTTTGACAATACGATTCTATAGCCGTTGCGCTCCCGTGAGAAGTAGCGGGGGATATACCTGTAGTAAAAGTAACATTGTAACCGCGGCTACTGTTGTACCGGTACCGGATAAGATATTATTACTAGATGGTTAATTGGATTTCGTAAAGAGAAAGGCTATCATATGGAAGGAATGAATAGGAGCGAATTGAAACTAAGGAAACCGTTGATCCTGATCATGGCGGTATCCTGCGGGCTTACGGTGGCAAATCTGTATTATATGCAGCCATTGCTGGCGGACGTGGCTGAAACATTTCATGTCTCCCTGGCCAGCATCGGCATTGTGGCAATGCTTCCCCAGATCGGGTACGGCCTGGGGCATATTCTTATATTGCCGATAGGCGATATAAGGGAAAGAAGGAAGTTGATCGTCATCATGCTGGTATGCACCAGCGTTTCCCTTCTCTGTCTGTTTTTTGCCGTCAATATCGTCATGCTGGCAATCGCAGCTTCCGCCCTGGGATTTGCCTGCATCATTCCGCAGCTGATCATCACCTACGCGTCAAAGCTGGCAAGCCCGGAGCAGAGAGGGCAGCTCATCGGCACCATGCTGAGCGGGCTGCTGACCGGGATCCTGCTGTCCCGTACCTTCAGTGGTATTCTGGGAGAATACTTTGGCTGGAGGGCGGTATACATCGTTGCCGCCGTCACAATGGTCGTCCTCATGCTGATCCTGAGAAAATCGCTTCCTGTCAGTGAACCTGCTCCTGATATCAGGTATACGCAGCTGTTAAAATCGATGGCCGGGCTCCTGCGGACTGAGCCGGTGCTGAGGATTTCCACGCTGATGGGTTTCGTGATGTTCGCGGCATTCATCGGATTCTGGACGACATTGATATTTTTACTGGAAAGCCCGCATTTCAACATGGGACCACAGGAAGCCGGGCTGTTCGGATTGCTTGGAGTCGCCGGCGCCTTATCCGCCCCCATCGTCGGAAAGCTGGCGGACAAAAGGGGGTCCAGATTTGTTATCAGTGTCAGCATCTTTCTTGTCCTGATTTCTTACGTCGTCATGTTTATCTTCGGATTCCGGATCTGGGGCCTGATCCTCGGAGTCATCCTGCTCGACCTGGGTCATCAGTCCTGCAATGTCTGCAACCAGGCCAGGGTGCAGTCTCTTAATCCAGAAGCCCGCAGCAGGCTGAACGCGGTCTACATCGCGGGCTCTTTCCTTGGAAGCGCGCTGGGTTCTTTCTTCGGGCCGTTCAGCTTTGCTTATTTCGGGTGGTACGGAGTTTGTATTTTCGGGATCGCAACCCAGATCGCAGCCTTTGCCATCCACAAGTTCGGAAAGCTATAACGAATCAGCAGGAAATTTTCTCAAATCTGTGCGTTACAGAAATATCATCATTCCACTTGCTATTTCCCCAAGAGAGGAAACAGTTCCGAGGTGTCGCAGATAATATGATTCGGTATGATTAAAGAATTTTGGGGAAGCCCTGTCTTGCGGAAATCATGCCATATTGCATGTATCCCCAATGCCTGAGGCGCCTGAATGTCCCATACGAGATTATCGCCAATCATCCAGCAATCCTGCGGTGATATATTGAACAGAGATAATGCCATCTTATATATTCGTTCATCCGAAAGGTCAAATCGTTCGAGTTTACTGCGTTGAGATTCCTTTGCTCCATTTGTAATCATCCCGAGCCTGATCGCTCCAGTACCATTGGCGGGCAGTATTTATACTTTCCAATAAGTCTGCAATATCATAAGAAAACTTGTAGCGGTTGATAAAATCGCTGCAGCATTTCTCCCATGCTTGCCCGGCTGCCCCTTCGATCAGTGTATCGTCTAAATCAAAAAGGATTGTCTTAGGATAGGGCAACATACTTAAACCTCCTTCAAACCGAACTATAAAGAGAGAGCTTATTCAGGGTCCAAATATGAGACACCTGAATAAGCTCAGACTGAAATTTTTAAACGACGGCATCAGTCCCGCTTCTTAAGCGGCGGATACCACTCTGGACTTTCTGCATCAATTAAGGATTATTATCCAGTGATGCAAGCCTGGGGTTGAAGGAAAGACCTTTTATTCCGAGCGCATCAATTGATTCCATCTCATCATTTGAGAGTTCGAAATCAAAGATATTGAAGTTCTCGCGGACCCTTGCCGGATTATTGGACTTTGGGATAGCACGCACGCCCTTCTGGAGATCCCATCTGAGTATGATCTGGGGTACCGTTTTCCCATGAGCCTCTGCAATATCCCTGATCAAAGGGTCCGAAAGCAGGACCTGACCCTGCATAAGGGGAGAAAACGCCTCGATCAGCAGCCCGTGTCTTCTGGAATTTTCTATGACCTCTGTCTTGATCATATACGGGTGATGCTCGATCTGGTTCGCTACCGGCCGAATCTCACAGCTTTCAATCAGCTGATCCAGATGCCGCGGCACAAACTTGGAAACACCCAACGCGCGCAGCTTTCCCGCTTTATAGGCCTCCTCCAGCGCTTTCCACATGGCAAGCCGCTGTGCGACCGGACTATGTACTAAATAAAGGTCGATATAATCGCTCTTCAGATTTTTTAGACTGTTCTCTATTGCCGTCCTGGTCAGCTCATATGCCTGTTCCGGATCCTCTACATCGGTCGCAAATTTCGTGGTTATGAAGATCCTTTCTCTGGGGATACCGCTCTCAACGACCGCGTCTCCGACTGCCATTTCGTTATGATAGCCGTTGGCCGTATCGATGCTTCTATATCCAGCCTTGAGCGCTTCTTCAACCGCAGATTTGCTCAAACTGTAATTTTCCTCCACAGTCAGGCGCTGACTGCTTCCAAGCCCTTGCCAGCTTCCGAACCCCACCATGGGGATGTCGACGCCGTTTGATAACTTTACATAAGGAACGTCCGTCATTTCTACTCCTCATTTCATCTTCAATACAACGCGATATGTGCCGGGAACGATGGACTTTTCGAAAGCCTCAATGTAATTTTCAAAAGGAACAACATGATCGATCACGAGGTTCATCTTCAGCTTGTTCTGATTGAGCAACTCGACTGCGCGTGAGAAATCGTCCGCTGTGGATCCAAGCGAACCGATAATTTCATGCTCCGAGCTGTGGACTGTGCCCACTTTAACGGGAACCGGATCGTTCGGATGCTGGGAGCTGTAGCATATGATACGGCCGGCATGGTCAAGCATCTCCATGCTCTGCGGGAATGCGGAACTGACGGCGATGGCAAAAAATACGACGTCGGCGCCAAATCCGTCCGTGTGGTCCTTGACAAACTTCACCGGGTCTTCCTTGGTAGGATCTACTACAAAATCCGCACCGCTTTGCCAAGCGCGCTCCTGGCGGTGGGGATCCGGTTCGGAGACAATGACCCTGGCTCCCAGTTCCTTGGCTATCTGCGTATGCAGAAGGCCCATGATTCCGGCTCCGATGACGACGCAGGTCTCGCCGGCTTTCAGGCGGGAGCGTTTGATGCTGTGTACGACGCAGGAAATCGGCTCAGTCACCGCAGCCCACTCCGTTGGAACCTCCCTGGACACCTTTGTCAGATTGCCCTGGTCCTTTACCGCGTACTCCGCAAAAAATCCCATCCTGGCTTTTAACTCATCCGGCCCGGCGTTTTCATATTTCTTATTGGCGACTTTGCGGCTCTGACAGTGATTGATGTTCCTGCGGCAGTAGCGGCAGGCAAAGCATTGGTTTCGACCAATGACCACATGGTCGCCTGGCTTGATGTCAATTACGCCATCCGCCACCGCCACGACCTCGCCCATTGCTTCATGTCCCTGAACCACAGGGAATTTGGGTGTTGTAACGCCACTATATGTACGCTGGTCAATCGTGCATAACGCTGAAGTCATGATACGTACCAGCGCTTGCCCAAACTCCGGCTTGGGAATCGGATATTCCCGCATTTCCAGCTTGCCTGTGTCAACAAATGTAATGGCTTTCATAGTTCTAGTTTCTTCCATACCTTTCTCCTCCTTTATCTGAAAATATGAAATCTCAGTGATATTATTTTATTTGAGCAATCTTGTTAAGCGTGCTGACAATTTCCTTGTCGCGGTCGTCGGGTACGATCTGCGCCACCAGCTCTACGCCCAGAGCATTCAGCTTCAGGAGCTCTTCCGCCTCAGCCGGGGTTGCGAAGAGGTTCTTTGTCAGCTTTTCGCGTCCGGATGAGTAACCCATGTTACCCACAATGAGTTTTTTTATCCGCAGTCCTGATTCCACAAGGTTCAGAAATACACCGGGCGTTTTTGCGACCACCAGCGTACGCGTAGGAGCGCTTTCATGCTCACTCTTGAGGACTGGATAAGATTCTTCCACGGTAAGCACCTGTACGACGCATCCGCGCGGCGCTAAATTGACATTGATATTTTTCAGCATAGAATTATTGGCTACGCCGTCGTCCACGATAACGATGTTCGTGATGTCAAAAACAGCTGTCCACTTCACGGCCACCTGTCCATGCACCAGGCGCTCGTCTATTCTGCAAACTGATAACATGATTCTTCTCCTCTTCTTTTATCCGTCACGCAAGGATGCCAACGCTGCCGAGTACAAATGCAACCACCATATAAATGAGAAGCAGTCTTACAACTTTAACGCCTTTCTTCATGAGCGTGAATGTCAGCAGCATTGCAAGCAACGGCAATAAGCCGAAAATAACAGCGTCAAATAGCGAACTCTGCAGATCAAAAGCATATCCATTGTATTCGAAAGCGATTGCGGTTTTGACTTTGACGACTCCGGCGGCCAAGGCGCCGAACGCAGAACAGCCGAGTATCCTCGCACCTTTCATGACATAATCCAACAATCCGCTGGAGAACAGAACGTCGGTTACTTTCGAGCCGCCTTTGTAGGACCATCTGCCGAAAACTCCGGCCAGAGTCCAGAACATAATGGCGTTTCCGAATATCACCAGAAGACCGCCCAGAATATTTCCGCTTACGCCGAGCGCAATACCGATCGTACATAGCAACGCCTGAAATACTCCCTGCCAAACCGGATCGCCAAAGCCGGCAATCGGTCCCATCAAGCCTGCTTTGACTGCGGTGATCGCTTCAACAGGCACCTCTTTGCCCATGGCCCGCTCTTCCTCCATGGCAATCACGGAGCCCATAATCAGTCCGTTGAAGGACGGGGTAGTCTGGAAATAGGCGTCATATTTCATCAGCTCATCTCTTTGCTTGCCGGGGTCGTTCGGATAGAGCGCCTTCATTACGGGATACATGCCGAGCAGATATGCGCCTCCGGAATACACATGATAGTTAATGATACAGCGCTGGAACAGGATAAAATGATGGCAGGCCTTTGTAACTGTCTTGAGGCTGAGAACATGCGGCTTATTTTCTCCGGCGTTATCGACTTTCAAGTTAATGGTCTTTCCGGCTTTTTTAGCGTTTGCAATATCATTGGAAATGACGATCCAGATAAGCATGCCGGCAAATACGCAGACAGCCAGCGTGCTGAGGCCGATAAGCTTTGCCATAAAGAAAGCGATTATAAAATACGCCATGGATGCGTCCTTACCCTTGATAATGGTCGTCAGGCCCAGGCTGATACCGATAGCCGGAATAAGGTTACCGATCGCCGTAAATCCATGATCGGCCCAGGCGGGAAGATTTTCAACAATATGGCCAACTACCCCCTGGCCGAAGTACAGACCGATGAACATGATCGAAAATGATATTATATACTTTACGCCGCCGCCGGCCCAGTTCCATAAATACATTCTTTTAAGGTTGCCGGCTTTTACAGCGCCGACAAGCTTCCCATAGAAAGGAACCGATATGATCTTCTCTAAAGTGGCAATGAACGTACCGATCACGCCAAGAGGAAGCGCCACGGTGACGGCTGCTTCCGGGGAAAGCCCTGTAGCCATGGCCATGCCTACGGCAAAAAAAGCGGCGGTGGGCTGGTCAACCGCGCCCGCTGCGCCGACATTGATCATGCCAAGGTACATCATATTGATCGTGGCGCCGATGATCAGGCCTTGTACCGGATCACCCATGATGAAACCTACAACGAGTCCGATAGAAACACCATGGTTGATCGCGCTGAACGAAGTAATAGGGAACTGTGACCTCGACCAAGCATATAGCGCTGCTATAAGAAGTACCTGAATAATACTCATACTGATCCTCCTCTTTTATTTTTATTTAATAAAATGACAGCAATTTATAATCAGGCTTATTCGTCCCATCCTTCGGCCCTGCCGGCTTGATCAAAGAGCTTTATGTAATGCTCAAGCTTGGATTTGTATCCTCTGAGATAATTGTCAATCATTGCACCTCTGTCGCCGGCAAGCGCTTCATCGGTGGCCTCGGTAACCAAATCGGTGGAGATATTGATTTTACAGATACCGGACTTTGAAGCCTTTGCCAGGTTCTCGTCGCCTGTGCTGCTGCCTCCGTGAAGGACCAGCGGGATGTCTACAACCTTGCGAATCGACTCCAGTCTCTCAAAATCAAGATGAGGCGTCCCTGAATACTTTCCGTGAGCCGTACCGATTGCAATGGCAAGAGAATCGACCCCCGTTTCTTCTACAAACCGCGCCGCTTCTTCAGGCTCGGTTAGGTTGGACACACCATCGACCTCGTAGTTTTTGCCAAACCCTACATGACCGAGCTCGGCTTCAATGCTGATGCCGCAGGCGTGAGCAACGCGCGTCAATTCCTTGACCTGAGCGACATTTTCCTCAAACGGCAGACTGCTCCGATCGGCCATGATCGAGGTAAAACCGGCGCGTATGCACATAAGCGCAAACTCGAACGTTCTGCCATGGTCCTGCTGAAGCACCACCGGAACGCTTGCCGCCCTGGCGAGAATCTCCAGAGGCCGTATCATCTTGATCAGGCTCTCTAAAGGAATTTGTCCCCGATAGCCGAAATCCAGCAGGATAGGAGAGTTCAGTTCTTCGGCAGTCTCAATGGCAACTCTTGCTGTTTCATAATTAAAGAAATTCGGTGCGCAAACAGCATAACCGCGTTTTTTCGCATCCCCCAGCATCTCTTTTGCAGTGACAATCATAATACATTCCTCCTAGTACATAAAGTTGTAATCAATCAGCAGCATAACAGCCACTGTTATTACCGAAATCAGGTTTCCTACACTTTTCGCTATCTAATTCGCTATCTACAATATGGTGCAAATCCCGTGCCACTACAAATAGTGAATGTGCCTTTGCGTGATGAGGCGCTGGCCGGGATGAAAGAGGCTGAGAAAATCAGATGGTTGAGAAAATCAAGAAAAAAGAGCCTAATATAGTTTCACATTAAGCTCTAAAATGTTCTCATATTTGGATTAAATGCCTGCAGTAGCATGAACCGGGAGGTTTCTCCTTCCCTGTTTCTGTGAGATATTTTAGTCGAAAACGCCAAGAAATTCTTTTACCTGGGGTATATCGCGCATTTCCGTTACCCGTAACGCAGCCTTATAACAATCGTCCATATCGAGGCTGCAGATTGTCTTCCTGGCCTGAAGAATCAGACTCGGGCTCATAGAGAGCTCCGTAACGCCCATACCGGCAAAGATCGGTATCAGATGAGGATCCCCTGCCGCTTCTCCGCACATCCCGCACATGATGCCATGTTCCCTGGCGGCTTTAGCGGTCATGGAGATCAGCTTCAAAACTGCGGGATGGTAAGGGGAAGACAGGTCTTCGACCCTGGGATTTCCCCTCTCTGCCGCAAGTGTGTACTGAGTGAGATCGTTTGTGCCAATGGAAAAGAAGTCCGCCTCTTCGGCAAATTGATCTGCCAATACGGCGGCCGCAGGTATTTCAACCATGATTCCCACAGTAACGTTCCCAATAGTAACACCCTCATTTTTCAGTTTGCAGCGCGTATCTTCCAGTATTTCTCCGGCACGCCGAAACTCGCCGATACTGGAGATCATAGGAAACATGATTCCAAGGTTGCCATAGGCGCTGGCGCGGAGCATCGCTCTCAATTGGGGCACGAAAATATCCGGGCGGTCAAGGCATATGCGTATGGCGCGATAACCTAAAAACGGGTTGGCCTCCGCAGGCAGGCCCATTGCCGGTAAATCCTTATCGCCGCCCACATCCAGCGTCCTTATGATTACCTGCCGGTTCCCCATGGCACTCAGGACGCTTCGGTAGGCCTCAAATTGTTCACCTTCCGACGGCACGTCGCCGCGGTTCATAAAAAGAAACTCGCTTCTGAAAAGCCCGATCCCATCGGCGCCTTTTGCCAGGGTGCCCGCGACCTCTCCGGGCGTGCCGATATTGGCGCAGATTTCAAATCTCTCCCCACTGACAGCTATGCTGTCCATCGTCTTATACGGCTCCAATTCCCGGGTACGCCTGTCCTGTTCCTCTTTCGTACTTAGGAAGCAGGCAATTTCCTCCTCCGTAGGAAAAACCGTGAGCATGCCTTTATCGCCGTCAAGAATAGCCGGCGCGCCGCTGTTAAACAGATTTTCCCAACCGTTTAATTGAACCACGGCGGGGATTCCGAGCGTTCTTGCGATGATTGCCGTATGGGAGGTGACGCCGCCCGCGCGGGTAACGATACCAACCACATGGGCCGTGTCCATCTTGACGGTATCTGACGGGGCCAATTCGTCGGCGACGATGATAACGTCTTTGTCAAGGACCGTTATTGTCTGACCCGGCAGTCCCAGCGCATGGCGGAGCATCAGCTCCTTCAGGTCCGCCGCGTCGGCGGCGCGCTCTTTTAATCTCTGATCATCCAATGAAGAAAACAGCCCGATCAGTATGTCAAATTGTTTTTCAATTGCCCTGGCAGCGCTGCACGCTTCGGATCGGATCATCTCTTCAATGGGCAGACAGGTCGAATATTCATCCCTGAGAATTGACAGCTGTGCGTCGAATATGCCGCCTTCTTTTGGACCCAGCTTAACGACGGCTTTATGATAAAGGTCTTCCAGTTCTTTCCCCGCAGCTTCCAGAATGCTTCTGAAACGGACGGCCTCTTTTTCTTTATCTTCGACTGTGACGTCGGGAATCTGTATCGCTTGCCTGGACAGTATGAGCGTTTCGGCCATGCTGATACCGCCCGACACGGCTTTCCCGTATCGTACCGTTGACTTATTCATGCTGCGATTCACCCAGGCCGGATTTCACGGCGGCAACCATATCTTCCATGGCCTGCTGCTCCCCTTCGCCCTCGGTTATCAGCTCGATTTCGTTCCCGTGCTTGACGCCGGCAGAGAGAATACTGACGATGGATTTGCCGTTATACAGTCTTCCTTCCTTTTTTATTGAAACGTCGCAGGCATGACGGGCAGCCTCCTTCACAAACGTATTGGCGGGCCTGGCATGAAGGCCTGTCGGATTCGTTACTACAATCTTTTTACTTATCATTGATTCATTCTCCTTTAAACTTCGGGCAATGAGAGCATAAAATAGTAATTCTCATCGCGGGGGATATCATAACCACAAGACACAAATGAATTTTTTATGATCTTTTCAAGAAGATGGAACCATGTTTCATTTTTCTTTATGGTTTCTTCCGCTTCCTCTTCCATTTCAAGAGCTTTGTTATTTGCGATACGCTCCAGCATACTTGCGGCATGCATGAATACTCTCGCCTTAACCTCGTCGGGAAGGGGCTTTTTGTAGACATCAGCTTCCAGGGTCCTCATCATTTTCGAAATACAGGCCACCGCGGTTTTTTTGTCGACACTGGGGGCAATAAAACTGAAAACATCGTTGAGGATGTACTCCAACTCATCCCCGATGGGCTTTCCGGCTTCAAAATCAGCACTGTATATGTTATAATTCCAGTCCTCAAGTATCGTGGAAATACAATACATGCCGCTGGCGGTAAAAATCCTGTCCGCAGGCAGGAACGGCACGTCGGGAATGTTCGGATTTACGGTGCCGACGATGAGTTTAAGGGCCGGCCCGTATTCCAGGGCCTTGCCTTTGATATCTTCAAGAGAGCTCATGGAGAGGATCGTCAAATCCGGGATGTACGACAGTTTACTTTCAAGGATCTCTTTTATGCTCTGAGCGCTCCCGACCCCGGTGACACATACCGTGATAACGATTTTATCAAAAGGCATTGATTTGAGAGCGCCGGACACCGGTAAATCATCCACCCTGGAAGATTCGAAAAACCTGAGCATGTATTCGCTGTAATTGCGGATAATTCGTTCATATGCCTCGTCAAGTTCACAGTTGGAGGCCAGTGTTATCTTGCAGGCATCCATAAGCAGATGCTGCTCCAGCGACGGTATTACCCTGCACTTTACGTCGGTGGCTTTGCTGATTTCATATTCCAGGCTTGAAAGCACATCGATATCCGTAAATATGAGGTTGCCGTTTTCGCCGTGAAACATCTTTATGCTGCCGCATACATTTTCAAACATTTTGTGCATACTGTCGATGGATTTGCCATCCACCCAGTGAATATGCCTGGAAAAGAAAACGGAGTTTGCAAACTCCCCAATGCTGGATGCGGTACTTGTATTGTAGGACACCAGGGTGATCCATATTCCGGGATTCTGCTGTTTTTCCGAGGCCTGACTCAGAAAAATCGCCAAAAAATCCAATTCGTCGTCCGTTATTTTTATTTTCAGCACCGAGGACAGCCAGGCGCGAGTCTTCTGCAGAAAAATAACTTCTTTGATACAACCCTTGACAATGTTCCGAAAATCGGCCGGAAAAACAGGCAGCTCAGACCGCATCCTGTCCACATACTGGCTTATATGCATCGCCAGAAGCAGCGGCGCGGTAGGGGAATACGTTTTGTGCAGTTCTTTTGACGCCATACCCAGAAACTCGGCCGAGATCGGGATCGAACCGGGGAATACGATGCTGTTGAGCAGTTCCATATCGGTGCCGGATTCACTGAGCGACTTATCGAGATCCTTGTAATAATTATCCACCTCCAAAGCGATCATCTGCTGCAGCGCATCGGTGCCCAGGCCCTCCTGCCGCCCCATATCCATACGCTTTTCAACAAAGTCGTATATATCGACAAAAGAGGGGACCCGTGTGTCGGAAGGTGCGGATTTTTGGGTTGAAACATACATATCAGCGGAAAATCTTGCAGAGGAATAGACGTTTTTTTCTGTGGAATGGTCCTCGGAACTGAGGGCCTGGAATGAAAGGTCGGAGAAAGAAATCGTTATTTCATCGTTTTTCATTCCTTCGGATGTGTTTTTCAGATATCCCTTGGCGCAGGAAATCTGTATCACGTTTTTGAGATTTCCAAGATTGGCATGGAACGTATAATCCAGCAGTGCGTTCAGCACATCTTTCTTAATGCGCAGCGGATGTCCGATGCGATTTGCCTCTTCCGCATAGAAACGCTCTATAAATTTATGCCTTTCCTTCAGCGGCCGCTCTGCCAGGCTGGGCAGCTGAATCAAGACAGGCATTCTTCGTAAAAATGTGTCCAAAAGCACATCGGTAACCGGCTTTGTCGTTGCTCCAATAAGCATAAAATGGGATTCCCGCATCACATTGTCGCCGATGCGGCGGAAATAGCCTGTGTCCAGAAGCGTAAAGAACAACTCCTGGCCCGTCGAGGCCAGGCAATGTATTTCATCAAGCAGCAATATGCCGCCGTCAGCCTCTTCAACCAACCCCGCCTTGTCTTCAAACGCACCGGTATAGGCGCCTTTTTTATAACCGAAAAGATTCATCATCAGAAGCTGCGGATTTTCTGCATACTCGGCACAGTTAAAATGTACAAACGGAATATGACCGTCCTTAGAACTGAAAGCGTTTATTTCTTTTGTATACTCCCAAATGACGTGGGCAAACATAGTCTTTCCTGCGCCCGTAGGGCCGGTAATAAGCATATTGAGCCCATGAGACGGGTATGAGGCTGCGGCTTTGGCCATATGGATCTGATACTTGAGGCTGCCGTTCGCTCCGACCAGTCTGGAAAAAGCGGAGACTTCCCGCTCCTCCGGATCGTTATCGTTCAGGGAAGTGTCCGGGGTCCCGGAGACGTTCTTTTCACGGCAATTGCCAGATTCCTGCGCTGCGAGAAAGTAACGCACGTTTTTCTTTCCGGAGCGGCATAGTTTGCCCTCTGCAACCAGCTTGTTGAGATCCACGGAAGAGTCGTTCCGCCAGATCCCTAAAGCCTCCGCAACTTCTTGCGCCGTGATTTCAAATGATTCGGCGTTGCCGCCGTACTCTTTGCTGCGCGATAGTATGTATTCGTATATACAGTCTTTTCTCATGAGATTCGCCCTTACTTTCATACTATAT
>DATMXY010000568.1:0-3364 GCA_035561275.1 Anaerovoracaceae bacterium
GTATAATAGAGCCACATTCGATGATATTCTCAGGAGGGGGCAAGCCGGAGCAAGTTGGCCGAAAGGGGATTGGAAATGAAGAAAGTCATTCCTGTTATTTTAATGATAGCCGGCATTCTGTTGCTTCCAGGCTGCGGCGGCCAGACAGCGGCAAGCGACGTCAAAGATGATGAACAGCCGGCACTCGGAAGCCATTTTGAAAACGGGGACGACGGTTCCGGCGGTCAGTCCGTAACCCCGGCGGAAGAGCAGGACGGTGATTCCGGAGCGGGATCCGGAGAATATGATCGAGAGTCGGTTATCAACGATTTAAAAGCTGGTATCGATTTGAGTTTAAAGCCTAACGAAGCCGGGCAGATCATGGTTGTAATGTACCACAATATCGGAGCCGAAGAAAAGGAATGGACCAGGACCCCGGCCAATTTCCTGAAAGACCTGGATACCTTGTATGACAAAGGCTACCGGCCCGTGAGCCTGCAGGATTATGTGAGCGGCAACATAACTACCGAACAGGGTTTTACCCCGGTGGTCATTACCTTCGACGACGGCAATCTGAATAATTTTGAATACCTGGAAGACGGACAGATCAACGCGGAATCCGCCGTTGGCCTTTTATTGTATTTTCATGAAACGCACCCGGATTTTCCGCTGGAGGCGACATTCTTCCTGAATGGGGAACTGCCCTTCAGGCAAAAGAGCCTTATCCACCAAAAACTGAGTTTTCTTGTGGAAAACGGAATGGACGTCGGCAATCACACAAAGGACCACAACAGCCTGAAAAAAGCCGGCTCAGAGGAAATCCAGGAACAGATCGGCCGGCAGGCCCAATATCTGAAAGAAGCCCTGGACAGGGACGATTATGAGATTAACGCTCTTGCGCTGCCCTTCGGCGAAAGGCCGAAGGATACGGCGCAGGCGGGATATCTGGCGGCGGGGAGCTTCGACGGCGTTTCTTACGAAAATATCGCGATCCTCAATGTGGGATGGAATCCGGCCTATTCCCCTTATGACCCCAGATTTGACCATACCAGCATACCGAGGGTCAGGGCAAGCGAGATGAAAGTGGATAATGTGGGCCTGTATAATTACCTCGACTATTTTGACCGGCATCCGGAAGAACGGTTCATCAGCGACGGCGCGGCTGAAATCATAACGGTTCCTGAAGAGAAAAAGGAATCCGTCAGCGCCGTCGGAAGAGAGATCTATATATATTAAGGCGTTATTAACAGGAAGGCTTACGAAACTATGAAAAAAAATAATCTGCTGGCAATCCTCGTACTCAGTTCAAGTATCATATTGGCAGGCTGCCCCGACCAGTCGCTACAAACTCAGGGATCGGAGTACAACGTCCAGGATGACGCCAAGATTGTTGATTCCGTCAAGACACCGGAAGAGATCAGGGCGGAACAGCTTAAGGCCAGGGAAGAACTGGAGGCGCAGAGAAAGGCCGAGTTGGGTGAATTTTACGTATCTCTTCCGCCATTGGACCAGGAACCGATATTGGACACGGTGAAGGCCAAGGCTTTGTATCTGACCGCCAACGTGGCGGGCTTTGATTTCAGCGCAGAAGATATCGATTATTATGCGGACTATATCAGAGCTGTCAGCGGCCAATCGGGCAAGCCTGCCGACGCAAGCCGCCTGGATAGCGTCAATAAGCTGGAGAAAGCGCTGGGGATCTGTAAAGCCACGGAGATCAACGCGCTGGTCATCGATGTGAAAAATGACAGCGGGGTCGTCGCCTGGAGCAGCGATATCGGGATCGTCAACCAGATCAGCTCAAACGCCTCGGCGCCCATTAAAAATTATGAAAAGCTGATGAATTACCTCAGGGAAAACGATATTTACCGCATCGCCAGGATCGTTGCCTTTAAAGACCCGTATTTTGCAGAGGTGAAGAGCAACCACGCGATCCAGTTGAAGGCCGGCGGAGTTTACAAGGATTATTCGGGGATGATGTGGGTGAACCCCTTTGACGAATATGTCTGGAAGTACCTGCTGGCAGTCTCAAAGGAAGCGGCCCTCAGAGGATTCCAGGAGATCCAGTACGATTATGTGCGTTTCCCAGACGACGCTAAAAAATATAATCCTATCACGGAATTTCCAGGCCGCAACGGCAGGGATAAAGACGAGGGCATCGAGGATTTTCTGAAGTTTGCGGAATCGGAACTGGAGCCGTACAACGTACATTTATCGGCGGATGTTTTCGGAATCATTACCCATTCCTGGGACGACAAACCGGAGGACATCGGCCAGACCTGGCGTAAGATCGCAAATCATACCGACTATATCTGTCCTATGGTCTATCCCAGCCATTACGGGACGGGGCTGTACGGTTTTAACGTGCCCGACCAGCACCCCTATGAAGTTGTCAGGCTGGCCATGCAGGAAGCCCTTGAAAGAAACGCGGCAGAGAAGGATCCCGCAATTATAAGGCCCTGGGTGCAGGGCTTCGATGCGCCCTGGATCAAGGGACATATCAGATATGACGCAGAGACGATCTCCGAGCAATTGATTGCCGGCATGGAACTGGGGATCGACGAATATATCGTCTGGAACGCTTCCAACAACTACGACCCCATGACATTCTTCTACCAGGGCCGAATCAAAACGGACGTCAGAACAAGCGGGGAGGACATTCTGGTAAGGGCTCCGGAAACGGCGTTGATGAGATATCTGGATGCGGAGAGGGACAGACGCTACAGCATCCTCTACCTTTTAACGCCTGTCGCCGAGAGGCCGGAGGATTATGACATATTTGTATCGGAGGGGGAAAAGGATCAGACGCCTCTGAAGAAGTATGAAATCCTCAGCACCAGTAAAAACGAAGACGGAACTTTCACGGCGTCGGTCAACGCGGAATACACCTCCGGCTCAGGGATCACAGCTGAAAACGGAGTTCAGTATAAAATCATTCTGGAGAAGGACGTATACAAGGTTATCAAGCCATAACCGGCATTTTTGCCCTTTTGCTGAACTGACTTTCTGCCGACGCCTTGACTGTGATATTCTTTCCTGACGAAAAATAAAGCGATATGGCTGCCTTCGTTTCTTGTTGCGATCACTCCCAGCAGGCGATCCTTTTCAAGGGCTCCATACATCTCAATCGTCAGATTCTCTGCCTGCGCTTCCGGTAACTCGGTCTTTGTTATATTCCTGATTTCCATTGATCTTCCTCTCCTTTACCACATTGTACCATGATATGGGTAAAATGGTGGGTAAAATGGTGGTTGAATGAAAAAGTAAGAGCATTTTTTGAAAAGGAATAAAGAGTGCGTTGGTAAATGCAAGTTTCAAGGGAAATCGATTGCAATTTCCTTGATGGAATTGCAGCAAAATGATATAGTTTAAGTATGAAAGATAA
>DATMXY010000569.1:0-2712 GCA_035561275.1 Anaerovoracaceae bacterium
GAACTGAAATTTCTTACTGATGAAATCCAGAGTCCTCGTTACAATGGCAGGGAAAGGAAGGCGGACTATGCATAATAAAATAACAATAGATGAAAACGTATGCAAGGGATGCGAATTATGCGTATCGGTATGCCCAAAGAAAATAATTCTCATCGATATGGAAAAACTCAACAGCAAAGGCTACAATCCCGCGGCGGTATTCGATATGGAAAAATGCACCGCATGCGCCATGTGCGCCGTTATGTGCCCGGACAGCGCGATCCGGGTGGAAAGCGGGAAAGACGAATCTAAATAGACAAATCTAATAAAAGGAGAAGGAGACATTGGGAACATGAGCGAACGAATCATGATGAAAGGCAACGAAGCGCTGGCTGAGGCGGCGATCCGGGCCGGCTGCAAACATTTTTTCGGTTATCCCATAACCCCGCAGACAGAGATAAACGCTTATATGGCGAAGCATATGCCAAAAATCGGAGGGACCTATCTCCAGGCGGAATCAGAAATCGCAGCCATCAACATGGTCCTGGGGGCCGCCTCCGCGGGCGTGCGCACCATGACCTCGTCCTCGTCCCTGGGGATCAGCCTGAAGACAGAAGGCATATCCTATCTGGCGGCCTGCGATCTGCCCTGCCTGATCGTGAACATCATGCGGGGAGGGCCGGGGCTCGGCGGCATACAGCCGTCCCAGGCGGATTACTTCCAGGCGGTGAAGGCCCCGGGCCACGGAGACCTGCACATCCTGGTGCTGGCACCCTCCATAGTCCAGGAAATGGCCGACTTCGTGTTCCTGGCTTTCGAACTGGCCGAAAAATACCGCATGCCGGCTATGATCCTCGGCGACGGACTGCTGGGGCAGATGATGGAACCGCTGACATTCCGCGATGACGCCGTCAATCCGGCAGAAAAGCCATGGGCCGTCACCGGCCATGAAAACAGGCGCCTTCGCAATTTCATCAACTCGCTGTACCTGGATCCGGCAGAACTGGAAAGGACCGTTCTGGAACGGTTCGCCAGATATGCGGAAATTGAAAGGGATGAACCCCAGTGGGAAGAATATTTGACGGAAGACGCGGACATTCTCCTGATCGCATACGGCGCTTCTTCGAGAGCTGTAAAAAGTGCGATCACGGAAGCCCGCAGGAAGGGCGTCAGGGCCGGAATGCTCAGGCCGATAACCCTGTGGCCTTTCCCCAAAAAAAGGATCAGGGAGCTTTCGCAGAAAGCGTCGTCCATTCTGGTGGTTGAAATGAGCATGGGGCAAATGGTCGAAGACGTCAGGCTGACGGTGGAGTGCAGGCTTCCGGTCCGCTTTTACGGACGTACCGGCGGTATGGTGCCCACGCCGGCGGAAATCGAAGCGGAAATCATGAAGATTTCCGGAAAAGACATCAGCATTTGTGAAGGGAGGGCCGGAAAATGATTACTGTTTATAAAAAGTCGGAAGGTCTCTCCGACATTCCGATGCATTACTGTCCCGGCTGTTCCCACGGCGTCATTCACAAGCTGATCGCGGAAAGCCTGGTTGAGCTGGATATCCTGGGGAAAACCGTCGGTGTTGCGCCGGTAGGCTGCGCAGTAAATGCGCACCTGTATTTCAACGTCGATATGGTGCAGGCGCCCCACGGACGGGCGCCGGCCGTCGCTACAGGCATTAAGCGCGCCCGGCCGGACAGCATTGTTTTCACCTATCAGGGGGACGGCGATCTTGCGGCCATCGGTACGGCCGAAACTGTCCACGCCGCGGCACGGGGAGAAAACATCACCGTCATATTCGTCAACAATGCCATATACGGTATGACGGGAGGCCAAATGGCGCCGACGACAATGCCGGGCCAGATCACGCAGACTTCTCCGTACGGGCGGGACGTAAATTCGGCCGGTTATCCGATCAGAGTGTGCGAAATGCTCTCCACCCTCGACGGCGTCGCGTACGCCGAACGCGTATCGGCAGACAGCGTGCCGAATATCCGAAAGGCAAAAAAGGCAATTAAGAAAGCGTTTGAAAATCAGATAAACAAAAAAGGGTTCTCCATCGTGGAAATCCTGTCCGGCTGCCCGACCAACCTGGGGCTGAGTCCGGTAAAGACCCTTGCGTGGATGAAGGAAAGCCTTCTCCCGTATTATCCCCTTGGGTGTTATAAGGATGTGACGTCATCCGTAAACGTGTGAAAGGAGAAATGAGACAATGGCAAATCATAATATGATCTTCGCGGGATTCGGCGGCCAGGGTATCTTGTTTTCCGGCAAGGTAATGGCGTATGCCGGGCTTATCGATGGGAAGGAAGTGAGCTGGCTGCCGTCCTACGGCCCTGAGATGAGAGGGGGCACCGCCAACTGCAGCGTCTGTATTTCGGATGAGCCGGTGGGTTACCCGCAGGTGACTGCGCCCGATGTCCTGGTCGTAATGAACGGGCCGTCGCTGGATAAATTTTTTGACGCCGTCGCTCCCGGCGGGAAAGTCTTTGTGGATTCAAGCCTGGTCCAATGCAAAGACTACAAAAACGACAAAGGCGTGACGGTATACCGCATTCCTGCCACAAAGCTTTCAAAGGAGGAGCATCTGGAGGGGATCGCAAATATGATCCTGCTGGGAAAGGTGCTGGCGGAAACAAGGATCGCATCCCTTGAAACCGTGGAAAAAGCGCTCAAAAAATGCGTGCCGGCAAGTAAAGCCCATTTGCTGAAGGAAAACCTCCGTGCTGTGGAATTGGG
>DATMXY010000570.1:0-2269 GCA_035561275.1 Anaerovoracaceae bacterium
ATATGATTCGGCAGCAGGAAGATAACACCTGTGGGACTACATTTATCTGATATAGATGTATCCCATAGGTTTTTTTATTCTAACGAGGCGGAAATGTCTCCCTCTCTTAGGTAGCGGGTACAATAATTTATGATCCGGAGGAGAGTACTTTTATGTTTAAGCTTAACAGCAGAAAGGCGAAGGTCGCATTTTTATCAATCGTGTCAAATACGGCGTTGATCCTCATGAAAATCATAGCCGGAATTCTGAGCGGTTCTGTAAGCATTATTTCAGAAGCGATCCACTCGTCTATGGATCTGCTCGCGTCGTTCATTGCGTTCTATTCCGTTAATGTATCATCGAAGCCGGCGGATAAAGGCCATCCGTACGGGCATGGAAAAATTGAGAATATATCAGGCGTTATAGAAGGTGTGCTGATATTTTTGGCAGCTTTCCTTATCATCAAAGAAGCGATAAAAAAGCTGATCTACCCTGCGGTAATTACAGAATTCTATACGGCGATCGCGGTAATGTTGATTTCCGCCATTGCAAATTTCTTTATATCGAGAATCCTCCATAAAGTCGCGAAAGAGGAGGATTCCGTAGCTCTTGAAGCAGACGCCTTACATTTGAAAACGGATGTATATACATCGCTGGGAGTTGCGGTGGGATTATCGTTGATTAAAATTACAGGAATTGAATTTCTGGATCCAATCGTCGCTATTTGTGTGGCGTGCCTGATTATTAAAGAGGCATTCAGCCTTTGCCGTCGCGCGTTTGGACCTTTGATCGATTCCTGTTTGTCGGAAGAGGAAGAGGAAAAAATCCAAAATGTTATCAAAGAATACGAAGAAAAAGTTGTCGAGTATAACAAATTGAGAGCGAGAAGGTCGGGCCAATACAAGCTGATTGACTTTACAATCATTGTGCCGGAGCAATTAACCCTGAAAGAAGCGCATGAAATCAGTGAAGAAATTGAGAAAAAAATAGAGGAAGCCATTCATAACACAGATATACTGATTCATATTGAACCGGAAAAGGCAAAAACTTTTTCCGCTACCTTTTTCTCTTAGACTGCAATGATTTTCACCGGCTGTTATACGCCGCAAGGCCTTTGCCCAGGATCTCGATGGCACGCCTCAGTTTATCCTCTTCCAGGACATAGGCGATACGGACCTCGTTTTTGCCAAGGCCTTCCGAGGCGTAGAAGCCGTCCGCCGGCGCCGCCATGACGGTTTCTCCGTTATCTTCAAATTCCTGCAGCATCCAGATCAAAAATTCGCCGGCGTCCTCCACAGGAAGCCTACAGATCAGGTAAAACGCTCCCTCCGGCTTTTCGCAGAAAACGCCTGGGATCTTCTTCAGGCTTTCGAAAACGACGTCTCTCCGCTTTTCAAATTCATCGCGGATTTCGTTGATGACCCGGAACCCTGTGGAATACAGGCCCACCGCTGCATGCTGCTCAATGGTGGATACGGCCAGACGTCCCTGGCAGAGCTTTGAAACCAGCTCCAGGACCTCGTCGTTCTTCGATATGAGCACGCCGATCCTTGCGCCGCAGGCGCTGTACCTCTTGGATACGCTGTCGATCAGGATCAGCCGGTCGTGGATATCTTTCAGGAAGCCGAAGCTCGTAAATTTCTTGCCGTCAAATACCAATTCCCTGTAGACCTCGTCGCAGATGATATACAGGTCGTGTTCCTTTGCCACATCGGCGATCATCCTGATCTCATCTTCCCGAAGCACCGTACCCGTCGGATTCCCGGGATTTGTCACAAGGATCGCTTTCGTGTTTTCAGTGATCTTTTCCTCCAAGGCTTTTCTATCCACATGGAAGCCGTTTTCCGCATAGGTGGTGACGGCCACAGGATGGCACCCGGTCATGGTAAAGAAAGTATTGTAATTGGAATAGTAAGGCTCGAAGATCAGGATCTCGTCCCGGGGATTGGTAAGTACGAGCAGGGTGAACAGAAGCGCTTCCGTACCGCCCGTCGTAATGTATATGTGGTTTCTGTCTACATCGACCCCGATGCTTTGATAGTATTTTTCCACCGCTTCCCGAAGCTCCGGGATACCCGGAGACGGCATGTATTCCACCGTCGGCTCATGGAACGAGCGGATTTGCTCGTAATATTCCTCCGGAACCTTAAGGTCCGGCTGGCCGATGTTGAGGCGGTAGATCTTCTTTCCGTTCGCCTCGGCAGCCTCCGCATACTTGGTCAGCCTCCGGACGGAGGATGCTTTCATGTTCGATATATTCTGTGATAGTTGTTTCATACCTTGCTTACCC
>DATMXY010000571.1:0-11936 GCA_035561275.1 Anaerovoracaceae bacterium
GCTTTATTCGACATTGTTGAAATTAACAGCATTTAAGCGATATTATTATATCATATCATAAGGAAGGATCACAATGAGCTTTATAGAAAGGACCTCGCAAGAAGCAAAATTCATGAACAAAGCCGGCGGAGAACGCCAGGCGCATTTCATTTCAAGGATTTTTTTTGACTGCCAATCCGTATTTTATCTTGATCCGTTCCAGCTTCTCCAGCATGGGCTCCGCCGCAAGCAGCAGGAAAAATACTGTGGCGGCGGCATGGATCAAATCAAAGGGAATGCCCTGCAGATAGGTCAGGTAAAACATCTCTTTTGTCGGCCGTCCCTGAAACATCAAGACCGCAGCCGGGTTCATAATACCGCCATAGATGAAAAAGGCCGTCAATCCGCCGAAGATTGCAAGGGCGTATTTATTGGAACGGAGCAGCCCCTTTTTGAATAAGATCCCCGTCAGGAACCCGATGGTTCCGAATGCGAACATCTGCCAGGGCGTCCATGGCCCCTGTCCGAAAAACATATTGGAGACGAGTGCCGTCATAGCGCCGACAAGAAAACCCGCCTCTCCGCCGAAAGCGACTGCGGAAATCATGACGATGGCCGTAACCGGTTTGAACTGGGGCGCCCAGAAAAAAGCAGCCCTTCCCGCGACGGCGATCCCGCAAAGCACGGCGATGACAATAAGTTCCCGCGCCTGAGGTTTCCTGCTTTCAAAAACCATTGCAAAAGGAAGCAGAATCTCCAGCAGGATGAGCATGGAAATAAAATAGTATCTGCGATCGCCGAAATAATAAATCCCTATAAAAATTGTAAAAGGAATTGCCGCCAAAATCATGAACGCCGCGGTTCTGGTCCTTTTTGACAGCTTTCTGTCCTTAACCTCCGTCTGTTCCACCCTTATCCCTGCACTTTTTCTGGGCCGCCCGCTTCCCGCAGACAATGCGTTCGCTGAAAAGTCTTCGTCACCGCCCGTCAGAGAATCCCCGTCATCCGGCAAATCCCAGTTTCCGTCCGGCTCCCGGTCTCCCGCCAGGACACCGCCGCAGGCCAGAGTAACGTCGTCCGCAGTAACGGCCTCCGGAAAAAGATGTCTCGCCATTCTGTTTGCCGCGGTAGTGTAGAAGCTGTTCCCGGAGAAAAACCTATAAGGAACATCCTCCGTTACAACGCTTCCGTCAAAGAACATGGCGCAGCGCTGTGCATGCTCGGCGCAGAATTCCACATCATGGCTTACCATGAGCACCGTGACGCCTCTTTTCTGCAGACTCCTCAAGATAGACGCAAATACCAGCTTGAACTCGCTGTCCAGTCCCTTTGTCGGCTCGTCAAGCAGCAGTATCTCCGGTTCCAGCAGCAGCACCTTCGAAAGGGCAGCCCTCTGCTGTTCCCCGCAGGACAGATCGTAAGGATGCATGCCAAGTAGCTCTTGAAGGCGGCAAAGCTTGACGACTTTTCGGAGCTTTTTTTCTTTTTCTTCTTTGGAGAGTTTTCTTTCCTTCAGCATTTCCAGAAGGTCTGCCTCCACGGTTTTCTTTACGAACAGGCTCTGGGGATTTTGCGGCAGGGCGGCCCAGGAACCCGTTACCTTCACCTGCCCCCGATAGGGTGCGTTTATCCCTGACACCAGGGACAGGGCCGTTGTTTTACCCGTTCCGTTACCGCCCAGGAGAACGGCAAATTCCCCCCTGCGGACGGTAAGGTTCAATCCCTTAATGACATCGGGCCCATTTTTTTCATATTTAAACCAAACCTCTTTCAATTCTATGACGGGGGCCTCACCCGCATTCCCGGCCCCGGCGCCCTTTCCTTCGGTATTCCTTTTGCCGGCGCCTCCGCTCTCATGGACTGCCGGTTCATGGGGCCTCAAGCCGCTTTCCTCTGCAACCCGGTCCAGCCAGCTTCTGCCCTCTCTTACCGTAACGGGACACTCCAGAGTGTTCGGCACGCCTGCAAAGATCCTCATGGGAGCCGGCATACCACGAAACATGCCGTGTCCGCGTTTTGAAAGGGAGATTCCGACCTCCTTCGGCGTTCCGTCACAGATCAACAGACCTTTATCCAACACGAGCACTCTGTCGGACATAGGGAATGCTTCCTCGAGCCTGTGCTCTGTCAGGAGGACGGTAACCCCAAGTTCCCTGTTGATTTTGCTCACCGCGGCAAGAAAGTCCGACGCGGCAATGGGATCAAGCTGGCTTGTAGGCTCGTCCAGAATCAAAACGCTCGGCTGCATTACCATGACAGAGGCCAGATTCAGCAGCTGCTTCTGCCCGCCGGAAAGCTCCGTGACCTTTTTATAAAACCAGTTCTGTATTCCGAAAAATGACGCCATTTCGGCGACGCGCAGCCTGATTGCGGGAGTGTCAAAGCCCAGGCTTTCAAGTCCGAAGGCCAGCTCATGCCAGACCTTGTCGGTTACGATCTGATTCTCCGGGCTCTGGAGGACAAAACCGATCTTGGAGGCCTGTGTCCGCTGATCGATTTCAGATAAAGGCGTCCCCTCAAAAAGGATCTCTCCCTGCAAATCGCCATGAGGCGCCAGGCTCGTTTTCAGCTGGCGCAGCAGGGTCGTCTTGCCGCAGCCAGACGGTCCGCATAATGTCACAAATTCTCCGCGCCTGATTTCCAGGTTCAGGTTTTTCAATGCCGGCTTTTCCTGTTTCGGGTAGGAAAAGGATACTTCATTCAATTGAAATGTATTCATGTTCCCTCTTCAAAGCTCCTCTCCCCCTCCATCAGAAACCTCCATTTATAATCGTACCAGGTATTGATCGCCACGGGCATGAGGGAAAGCGCCAGGTATACCAGAACAATGCTCCAGGTATATGGTGTAAATGTACCTTTTATGGAAGGGAAATATCTGAAGTACAGACCCTCTGCAAAAGTCCCGGCAATAATATATGCTCCCGCTCCGAGTAAAAAGGCAAGTGCCTTTTTATCCCGGGAATCAAATCGAAAAACGAAAAAGGCAGTCCTTCCCGGCAGCCCGTAGCCTCTGCTCTTCATGGAATCGGCGGTTTCTATGGCATTCTCCAGCGCCCAGGTCACCATAATGGACAGAATAGTGACTCCGTGACGCGCCCGCTGCAGGACGCCGCCGTTTGACACATCCCTCCCCACGCATCTTTGCGCTGCGGAAATGCTCCTGATCTGCTCCTTGAATCTGGGTACGAAGCGGAGCACCATAGATAAAATCAGAGATAGGGCGGGAATGATCCTGCCAAAGAGATAGATAAATTTATCCGAGGTCATAACGGCGTTGTAGCAGGAAAACCATGCGACGATTGCAACGATCATAGCCGCCGCCGCTACGCCGTACAGGATGGATTCCAGAGTTAACGGATTGCCGTTTTTAAGATATGCAAGTATCGTCGCTCCCTCATGATTGAATGCCGGATTGACAAGGGCCATGATCAGCAGCATGGGCAGCAGGAAGACAAAGTTGAACTTGACCGCTTTTCTCCCGTTTAAATAAACGGAATAGATGAAAGCGCAGCAAAGGGACAGCCCCAGGCAGAGGGGGTGCATAAATATCATGGTAAATAGGATGACACAGGTAAAATATATAAAATTGACAATCGGATGAAAACTTGAGAAACTGTCCCTCATCATTCGCCTCCCGTAGCATAATAGCCGTCTACGTCCCGGCCAAGGTCGCAGGTGTACACCCATTCGACGACATCGCCTTCCTTTAGTTGATAGCGGCTGCAGCCGTAGTTTGGAAACCAGCCGTTCACCTTGAACATCCAGCCGGAAAGCTCACCGCAATCAAACTCGTAGAGATTGTTGATGCCTTCGATATACGCGCTGTTGTAGATCGGGGTGTTGACAAATTCCATATGGATCTTGTTCTTTTTCATTTCTCTTAAGAGAACGTTGAATACGGATTCTCCTTCATAGAAGGTCACCTTCGCGGTTGCAAAAATCGCTCCGTCCGCGGGCACCAGTTCTGTTTTTTCCGGATCCAACGCGTCCATATTATTTAAAATGGTATCACAGCGTACGGAAAGGGTGCAGGTGAGCTGACGATCCGAAATCGCAGCATCCTCAGGCTCCACAGGGACGGGTCTGCCCTCGGGGACAGGATCGGTCAGATATATGTCCTTTCCCGTACCCGGGTCAAGCTCCATCCCCTGCAGCCGGGAGTAGTCCTTCGAGCCCTTTTCCACTCCCTCGGATGAGCCTTCGCCCATGGATTCTGCCAAAGCCAGCTTTTCCTCTGCGGAAAGCCGGCCCCCGCCTTGTTCGGATGATCCTCTTTCCGCTTTTTCGCCGCCTGCCTCTCCCGGCACTGCTTCCGCTTCTCCCGGCACCGCTTCCGTTTCCCCTGGCACCTTTCTCGTCTCGACAGAAACCTCGTCTGTCTCGGCAGGAACCGCGTCTGTCTTTTCCCGCGCTGCGGTCTGCGCGCCCGCAGCTTCTGCCGGAGGGCCGTCTTTTACGGCGTATCCCCCGCCCATGATATAGGAAGCCGCAAGGAGCGCACAGATGACGGCCGCGGCTATGATCTTCCCTTTGGTGATTTTCATCATAACTGCGCATTCCTCTCTTATATCAGATCCGCCGGCGCAAGCATGCGGAACAGCATCTCCGCGATCTCGCAACGTTTGATCGCCGCCTTTGGAAGGATCTCCAGGTCCTCCTGAGAGAGGATATCTTCCTGATAGCAGAAGGCCATACCTGCTCTTGCCCAATCGGCCACTGTAACATAGTCGGTAAACTGCGACAGCACATCCCTGACCGCCGCGGTACCCATCTCCGTATCCATGCCGCAGAGCTTCGCCGCCCTTGCTACCATGACCGCCGCTTCTTGTTTTGTTATCGTACCCCCGGGGTTGAATCGTCCGTCGGGAGTCCCGGTGACGACCCCATAGCCGGAGGCGGTTCCCACATAAGGCGCGTACCAGGCGTTAAGAGGTACGTCGGCAAAGTTACTGTTTGCCTTTGTAACAAGCCCCAGGGCTTTTACGACAATGGTGGAAAATTCCGCCCGGGTCATGGTGGCGTCGGGCATAAACAAGTCTTCCGTTTTGCCGTTGATAATTTCCCTTGCGGCCAGCGCTTCGATGGCCGGCTGGTTTTTATGGGCGGAAACATCAGAGAAGGTTTTCCCCGGCGCAGTCAGTTCCTGCTTCCGGACGTCCGCGTTTCTCCCGGGAAGCCCTGCGGCGGCCGTTTCCGCATCCTTTTCTCCCGAAATCACAGCAACGGCGTCCCCCATGCGGTACAGGCTGTTTTGCCCCCGCTGTGCGCGATGCGCCGCGGCCAGGCCGTAAAGCGCCTGTTCCGTCGCCATCTGGTTGCTGCCGCTTCCGTCCGCCGTATGGAGGAAGCCCTTTCCTTTCAGATAAAAGGTGAGCAGGTTGTCTGCCAGAGTCTTGCCATTTTTGACGAATCTGCTGTCGTCCAGCGGAATGCCCAATTCCGTCAAGGCCACAAGGACCTGCACGCAGCTTTCCGAATTTACCGAACCCCAGCTGGAATAGCCCCCATTACTTTTCTGTATTCTGGATAAGCAGGCAAGCGCTTCTTCCGTCACCTTCTTTACATCCGCCCTGTCCTGGTATTTTGCCAGCGCCTGAAGCGCCATGCCTGTGATATCCGGATCGGAAATCAGGTCCCCCGAAGCGGCCGCTCCGGCGCCGCCAAAGAGGGAGAAGCCGCCGTCCGTAAGCTGTCTGGAAAGAATCTCATCCACATACATCTCCCGTGTCGCCTGAATCGCCGCCAACGGGTTCCTCGGTATGGCGTAATTCCCGCTGTCCAGCGCGATCAGCGCCCATATGGGGCCGTTGATCCCCTGCCATATGGTTTTGTCGAAATCCCCCAGCGGGGTTAAAAGGTTATATCCGCCTACGTTTGAGGCATCCGCTCCGATGGCGGTAAGGGCTACGGTCAGCCGGGAGTATTCCGTGTATTTTTTTTCATGAAGCACGCCGCTGCACGCTTTCACGTATTCAACGACCGTGTCGTAGTAATCCTGATAATATTCCCGGGGAACCCCGTACCCGCTCCTTGCAAGCCCGACTACCGCCCATTCTCCTCCGATGGAGCCCACCTGCGGATCTTTCACGGTCTTATAGACATAAGCCGCCGTGTCGTCCAGTGCGGACTTTACCGCATCCTGATTGACCCCCTGCCCGCTTTCCGCAAATACCGGGGCGCCGCTGAAAACCATAGCAGCGGCCAGAAGCATCGCCAATAAGAACCTGCTTCTTTTCATCAATTTGGTTCTTTTCATCCTTTTCCCCCTCCTCCTTATTTTGCCTTCAGGAGCTTTGCAATCATGGTGGCCGCCTCCGCTCTTGTGGCGCTATTTTTCGGAGCGAATGCGGTCACTTCCTCGCCGGAGCCGTTCTTTTTACTGACTCCGTTGATGATACCGCCCTGCTGCATCAAAGCTACCGCTTCCTTTGCGTAGGCTGCGATATCCGGCCCGTCTTCAAAGGCAACAGCCGGAACCGTTCCCGCGATCGCTTTTTTTGTTACTTTTTCACTGTAGTTTTTGATCATTACCGCCATGTCCTGCCTGGAAATGCCTGCGCCCGGAGCAAAGTCCGAGGCGCCGTCCTTATTCTTCATGCCGGTCGCCACACCGCTTTCATAGGCCCACGCAACGGCCTTTGCGTACCAGTCCGTCGCCTTTACATCTTGAAAAGCGACAGCCGCTTTTGTTCCGTCTGACGTGATCGAGCCGGAAGTAACGGCGCTTCCCGAGGTCATTGCTTCCGCCTGCGCCATACCGTAAAGGATCTGTACGAACTCCGCTCTTGTTATATCTGCGCCTGGTGCAAAGGCGGTCTCCGTCTTGCCTTTGAGAATGCCTTTTCCTGCAAGGTACATGATGTTTTCATAAAACCAGCTTCCGCTCTTCACGTCAGTGAATTTATCCTCGGCTTGATAGCTGATGGCGTAATAGGAGAAGTGGTCTGCCGGGAAGGTAACGAGGTCTGTCTTTTCGTTATAGCTTGCGCCTTCTACTTTGATGAGTTCTCCTTTCCCGTCTACATAGAAGATACACAGATTTGCGGCTTCCTCGCCTACTGCCAGCGTATAGGGAAGGGATACGGAAGCCTTGCCTCCGTTGAAATCGGTAATGGTCCGCCCTCCCGAGGTCAGATTCAGCTCGAATACGGGGCGATCTGCCACTGCCTGTTGCTGCGCTTCCGACAGTTTGGATCTGTCGGCTTTGCCCACATTCAGCTTAATATCGCTGCCCGACGCTTCCGCAGAGATAGCGGAAAGGGCCTTCTGATCAAAGGAGACCTTCCCGACTGGAGTGGCTACCGTCAGGATCAGATTGTCCGACTTGGCCGCTTCTTTTACTGAAGAAGTCGGAATAGCGGTTTCAACGGAAGCCGCCGCCTTGCCGTCTGTACTGGTCCTGGCGTTTACTTCAATTTTTGAAACGATCGCCCCCGAATCCTCGCTCTCTTGCGCTGGAGCCCCATATTTTGCGACATACTCCTCCGGTGAAATATCTTCTGCCTCAAGCCATTTATTCCAATATCTCCCATCGCCTAATTGCGGAAAGCCCGATCCTCCCAGCTTATCCCAATCCGTCACCTCATAAGAGTAATCGTTCACATAGTGCCAGATCACTTTATCGCCGCTTTCCAGCGGCCACTTCATCAGGCCTTCAGAGGGATGGCTTCCGTCGATCGAATACATCCATCCGGAACGCCCGCCGTTTGTAAATTCAGAAATCTTATATCCTCCAAGTATATCGGGAGCCTCGATCGTCCTGACATAATTACCACTTGCGCCGTTCGAATTCAGCCCCGCAGCTGCAAGCGCCTGTGTATACAGGTCGTAAACCGTATCGCCCTCTTTCATGGTGTATTTTTGCGTGGCGATCCATGTGATATACTTTGAGCCCTTATAATTGCCGTCTTTCAGGTCAATGTCCCCGCTGGAGCGCGTCGCGCCGATCAGCCGGAAGGAAACCTGAAAGTCTCCTTTTATCGGCGGGCCCTCGCCGCCGCCCGAATAGGCCGGCAATACAAATTTTAATATCGTACTGTAATTGGCGCCGTAAGCGTTATCCCGGACCCGCAGATAGACGTCTTTTTCATTACCGTCGGTCAAACCCTGCAGCCTTATCTCATTTTGCCCCTGGACGCAAGACTGCCATCCGATAAATTCTGCATTTACCGGAATCGCCGCGCCGCTTTCCTTAATCACATAAGCGTATTCTCCGGCTTCATCAGAAGTGAACCCTAAGGTCCCCGCCGACGCCGACGTCCGGGCGGCTGTTCCGGCCGCAAGGGTGGGTTTGGTGATATCTCTCCGCAGCGTAAGATAGTACTCTTCGGTGGTTTCTCCGTCTCCTGCCGTGATCACAATTCTCACCCGAGCATCGTTATAACCCTCTGCAAAGTGGATATGATATGGCCAATACCATACGGTCTTTCTTGTTCCCGAACCGGAGTCTTCCTGAACGGAACGCCTCATTCCCGTATTGATTTCAATAGCTCCGTTCGTTACTAATTTTGTAAAGCCGGGGGCGATTTTAAAATGCGTTGCATCTACCGGATACGCCTCAACCGCGGCCCTGCTGCTGGTCGGCGAAACGAAAAAATAAAGGGCGTTGTTGTTGCCGCCGACCGCCTGGGAATCATAGTCCGTTGTATTTGAACTGAATCCAGGCCTCAGGACCGTATACTCAGGGTTATCTCTTCCATTCGTATAAGCAGTCGCTGACTTGCTGATCCCCAGGAAGGCCGCTGAGGCATCAACGGATTCTTCCGTCACATCCAGGGTATAATTTCGCGTATCGCTGTCCTTCGATACCGTAATGGTGATACTGCCTGTCCCGTCAATTAAATTCAACGGATAGGGAGACGTGGCAGCGGCGCTGTTGATCCTGACCGAAGCGTCCGTTACCGCAGCAAACTCAACCGTTACCGAGGTGCTGCCCGGCGGCGCCATAGCAGTGTATTCCGTATGGCCCGGGGCAAACGGTCTGTTCAACTCGGTGCTTCCGCCGTTTACGCTCAAACCGGTAAGGTATGCCACATCCTTTTTCAGCGCAAAAAAAGTCCCGGTATCGTTGATATAATACAGCGCTCCGTTTTCGTCGCAGATCACGCTGGAGAGGCAGTACTGCGTCATCCCTGAATTAGGCTGAAACAGCTCCTCATAAACAGCCGTCGTCTGTCCCGGCTTATCCTTAATGAGAGTTACGCCTCCGGGAGGATAGTTGTAAGTACAATAAAGGTAGGAATAGCCCTCGGTACTCTCATAAGCCGTGGAAAGAAGCGCAGAGGACTGAGGATATCCTATCATGGGAATTCTGTAGATTTCCTCCAGCGTATCCGCATCTGCGACTACAAAACAGCTGTTCTGATTCAGCCTGCCCAGACCGAAATAGACGCGGCCGTTATGTACCACCGGAGTGCTGGTACTTTCCAGCGCCTGTGTTCCCCCCGCATTTTTGTACTGTACCCCCTGAAGTTCTTCGAATTCGTCGTCATCGAAGGCAACGGAATAAAGATATCCTGCTTTTGTTGTGAAATAATGCTTCCCGCTTTCCCGATCATAGGCAATGGAGGATCTCTGATCCCCGATGATTGTCTCCGAATCCAACAATTCGCCCGTCAGCTTGTCGAAAGCATAGAGCTTTGACGGATTGATCATATCCGGCTGTCCGTCGTCGCTTCCGACGATTACAGCGTCTCCTGCGACTATGGCGCCGGCCCAATAGAATCCGCCCTTATGGGTATATTCCCATTCCAGGTTTCCATCAGAGGCGGACACGCAGACAAAGTTTGCGTCGCCCTCCTCTGAGTTCCAAAAACCTGTGTAAACGTACCCATCGTCGTACGTCACAGGACAGTTGTTCTGACCGGCTGCCTCATTTTCATAGACCCAGCGGGATTCCAGAGTAGAGGCATCAATGGCCTCGATCACGCCTCCGGTCTGGCTGACAAAAATAACGCCCTTTTGAATTCCTCCTTCAGTGATAACGCCATAAGCCGGCGAAACGGTATTAAAGCCCGTATTGCCTTCAAGATCAGCGCTTCCCAGCACATTGCCCGTATCCATATCTATTTTAAAAAGCTTTTTCGGATCAGCCATATAAAGCGCGTCGTTGGCAATGATCGGCGGGCCCACCGCGTCGTTCCAGCCGCTTCCCTTTTTTAATGCCCATTTCAACGCTGTTTTTTCGCCGCTTACAGGCGTGGGGGCATTTGTAATGCCCATATTGTTTTCATTTCCGCGAAAGCTCGGCCAATAGGCGTCCGGCGCTGTTCCCGGGTTGTCCGGGTCCACTGTAATGCGTTCTATCCTCTTTTCTAAATTTGGGGTTGATCCCACAGAATTATATTTTCCATTCGAACCGCTCCCATTTTTTGAAATGTAAAGGTGACATTCCGATTTTCCTGTGTTTACTGACTTAAAGTTTAAATTCGGTTTGTCGCTTGCCTTCATTTGCAGGGTGATGGTTCCGATCTCCTGCCCGCCCGCCCCTACGGTCAGAGACGAATTTACATCAAATTTCAGCTGCCAACATTTTAAAACAGCCGGCAAAGCTACTATGTTTGCTCCTTTCAGGGTAAAACCACCCTGTAAGCTAACCGCCTCGCTGAAACTCCCTGATGTAATTACGGTATCATTCGATACACTGTAAAGAGACGCATTGCTCTCATCATTAAGGCATATTAAGGCGCTCTGCACGTCACTTACGTTATACAGCCAAATTTCCACCTCGAAAATTTCATCTTTGCTCAGCGTGTCTCCTGGCATGCGAAGCTCCACTGTAGGTTCTGCCGGCGCCGGCAGTGCCGCCGTATACATTTCCGCCTCGCTGGGAATCACTTCTTCCCCTTGTTCCGCCGCCTGATCTCCCCCGTTTTCGGAGAGTACTTTTGCAGGTTGTGACGCAGCCTCAGCCGCGACAACGACACTGCCGTTTACCATGGATCCAAACAACAGCATAATGCACAACAACAGAGCAAAGCTTTTTTTCATTTTCATTGGAATAATCTCTCCTCTTTTCTATCAGATTTGGACAAAGTATATGGGATTTGTCCGGTCGCCTCCGTATCAATCGCATCTGCTTGGCAAGGATGCTTCGGGCCGGGACCACACGGTCCGCGGCCCTCCCTATCCTTGCGGACGAAATTCAGGGCGGGTTGCGCCCTGTTTATGAAAAAACAAAACTGCGGCAAGCAGCCTGCCGCAGTCCGTTTTTTCTGCACCAAAAAATATGTATATGGGGCTTCGTCGCCTATGCCGATTACCCGTCGGCACGACTGCCCGGTTTCATGCAGGTCTTCTGGCTTGCGCATTTACATTTTGCTCTCCTTCCCAAGCGATCCTTCTCAGTGGATATGAACAAAACTACACGCTTACAGCGGCGGGCCCGCGCAGGTCTTTCACCTGCTTCCCTCTTAGCTGCTTATCGACCGTCCAAACGGTATAAACCGTTTTTTCCTATATTACCGGAGTCCTTTAACCGATAAGCAGAACATAAAACCTCTTATTCAGTTTTTATCCTATGATTTCATAGATATAAAAAGGCGGAACGCATTGCTAATTTCTACCTGAGCCTCATTAATGAGTACTCAAAACACATTGTCTCACCTTTTTAAGATCAGACTCTGTCCGTAAAAATTAGCAATATATTCCACCTTGATACATTACCTTCGAGCAGCTGACTACCTGGCTTATCGCTTTGCCGCGAAACACAGTAGAGGTAAGACTGCGCCGGATTCCGACCGGCTTATCATTTCATGCACCCTTAAGATGCAACTGCAGGAAAACTATTCGATTGTCATCTATATCTTATACCGGTAAAACCTCCGGTGTCAAGGGGAGGGAGGTTATTATTTTTAATGAAACTGTCCGTTAAATATTTCTTATTTCGTCATGATCGTATCACCTGACTTTCCGAATGTCAACCCGATTTTTTTGTATGTTTTTTATAGGTGTTCGTT
>DATMXY010000572.1:0-5230 GCA_035561275.1 Anaerovoracaceae bacterium
GAGACCAGACACCCCCTTTTTATATACCTTAAAGGAGAACATTTATACCATCAAAACTTACTGAAGCTCATGACCGCCGTGATCATGATTGCCGCAGCCCAAAACGATGGGCCGCATCATTTCGTTGTCTTCGTGATCGAGGATGTGGCAGTGCCATACATATCCGGGTCCTTCCGCCGGATCGAAGGGAAACAGGTTTACCCCCGGTCTCACATCGCAGACAGGAATGTCCGTAGGCGCATATCTTACCCTGATCCGCAATACCTGATCCGGAAATGTCTTCACCGTATCCTTCCATCCAGTTTCATTTGCCTCGGGAGGAATGGGCTCCCCGATCAGATAAGGCTCCAGCGGAACCGTCTGCGGCTTATGGCACAGAGGCGGCGTTCCGTTGATCTCTTCCCATTTGGCATTGTATTCCTTCGCCTTAAATTCCTGACGGCTTATGACCTGGAACTGGATCAGGTGCAGATGGACCGGGTGGGCACCGCCAAGCATGCTGACAATGACCCAGTCCTCCGTGGATCCGACCACCGGGGTTTCGGTAACCTCCGCCCCCCATTTCTGTCCGTTGAGGTACATCGCCGAAGGGGCGCCGGAGGGCGCTGTGCTTTCGGTCAGTACCATGACCCTTTCGGGGGAGTCCGGTCTCAGGGCGACGATATCGTTGAGTTTGCAGGGAAGCTTCCGCGGCCTGACCACCGGCCAGTCTTTGAGGACCGTAAACCGCATAATCCGCCCCGTGTTTTCATCGACGGGGAACCCGCCGGGATAAGGTGCGGGCGCGTCGTTTAAAAGGATCGCCGAAGCACCCGGCTCCATACATGAAAAGTCTATCAGAATATCCATGCGTTCGGCCGGCGCGATCAGCAGCGTTTCAAGCTCGACCGGCCCGGGCAGATATCCGCCGTCAGATCCGATCTGCGTAAACTTCAGGCCGTTGGACAGCTTCAGATGATAGAAGCGGTCATTGGACCCGTTCAGGAGGCGGAACCGGTACTGCCGCCGCTCAATGTCCAGGTTCGGCCAGGCCTTTCCGTTTACCAGGATGGTGTCCCCGATCATTCCGGGGAACCAATAGGGGTCGATCTCCGGGTTGATCCCCTGCTCATTGAAGAACAGAGAGCCGTCTTTTCTGAAAACCCGGTCCTGGATCACCAGCGGGATCTCATACCTGCCTTCCGGCAGGTCGGGTTTCTCCCCACAGCCACAGTTTTCAGTTTCGCTTTGACTGCCGGATTCACTCCGGCCGCCGGTCCCGCGGAGGAGATAAAACCCCGCAAGCCCTGCATATACGCTGAGCCGGGTCATCCCTGATGTATGGTCGTGATACCACATGGTGGCCGGTTCCTGGGTGTTGGGATAGAAATACATGCCCTCGGAATAAGCCGGCCCCTTCTTTCCGGTGGAAGTGATCCACGCGTCGGGATGGCCGTCGTAAAGGGAAGAAACTTCGGCGCCGTGCAGGTGGGTCACCGACGGTACCGGGAACTGCGCGTCCGGAAAGCCCGGAGGAAACGGCGGCCACGGCATCGGCGGATGCATGGGCATATCGTTGGGGTTCGCCCAGTGCAGCGTAGGATCCACCGCGAATGGGTGCCTGCCGTTGAGGATATTCCTCCAGTTCACCATGACCGGCACTCCCCTGAGGGCCTCGATGGTGCCTCCCGGCGAGCTCTGACGGTATCTGACCTCGCCTGTTTCCGCATCCCTCACAAGCCCGCCGTATCCCAAAACCGTTGTCTTCGGGAAGCCTTCCGGCAGGATCTGCTGCTTGAATTCACAAATATCTATGGTATAAATATGCCGCTGTTCAATCCACTCGCCGTCGTCGGATTTGGCCTCTATATTTCTGATGGTTGGCATGTAAACCGGCGGCTTCTCAAGCTGACTGACAAACTTCGGTATCGTCGCCGGGTCCAGCCGGTCGGTTTCTCCGGGCGTCTCCTGTCCGGGACCTTCCTGCTCAAGACCGGCGGGCAGACGGTCACAGCCCGTATGCAGCGCCGTGATCCGGCCTTTTTCCTTACTGTCTATCAGTACCAGGGTCTGGCCTGTGCTTTTTATGGATACCTGCTTTGAATTGATTCTTCGAATAGAAATCTGTCTCTGATTTTTATTTATAATGTGTTCGGGAATCCTGTATTTCGGTTTTTGGCTGTGTACTGCATTTTTTATGCTGTTAATAGCTTTCGTTACGAAGGAGGGGATTCCGAAGCTGAGTTTAAACATAATTACAACCTCCTTCAGTGATTGTATGCTACAATTTATGTCCCGACGCATCAAGAGGTTCCGTATTCACGAAGATATAAGATTTGATGATATACCTGAGCGATGCCCATCTGATTCTATGGTCGCCAATCTATATGATGGTAAAGAAGTACCCAATTTACATATAAAAGGTATCTGGGATTTATTCGAAAAAACTACTTTTGAAGATGTTTTTTCTGTATCGGATAGAATAAAGCTGACAATTATCAGTGGACAGCGAAATGAATTTTAAACATGTTACCGGAAATGTAACAGGAGGCAGTCTTACACTTTTGAAGTAAGACTGCCTCCGCTTGTCTTATAATGGTGCGGTACCTGGTTGCCTATTTCCGGATCTCCAGCAGCTTCTGCTTGAGCTCTCCTTCGATGCGGCGCAGCTCAATTTCCGCTTGTACGCGCTTCTGGCGGCCCTCCTCCTGGATCCTCGTGACCTCCTCCAGCGTTGAAATCAGACTCTGATTTGTGCTTACCAAAGTTTCGATATCCACGATCCCGCGTTCCGACTCCTTTGCGGTATCGATGGTAGCCATTTTCAGCGTGTCCGCGTTCTTGCGCAGCAGCTCGTTGGTCATATCCGTCACCTCCCGCTGGGCCCGGGCCGCCTGCTGGGAATTGGCGATCCCCAGGGCAAGAACCATCTGGCTCTTCCAGAGCGGGATCGTATTGACCAGAGTCGACTGGATCTTATCGGACATCAAGGTATCGTTGTTCTGCACAAGACGGATCTGCGGCGCCATCTGGATGGAAATCATCCGGGTAAGCTCCAGATCGTGAAGCTTTTTCTCAAAACGGTTGCACAGCGCGGCCAGATCGTTAGCCGCCTGGGCGTCCTCCGGCAGGCCGCTGGTCTGGGCTTTTCCCATCAGCTTCGGCAGTTCCGTTACCCGCACCTCGGAAAGCTTCTTCTTCCCCGCCAGAATGTACATGGACAGCTCTTTAAAATAGACCCTGTTCATATCGTACATCTTGTCCATCAGGGCTACGTCCTTCAGCAGCTGAATCTGATGATTTTCCAGTACAGTGACGATTTTGTTCACGTTCGTTTCCGCTTTATCATATTTGGTCTTCAGGTTGGAAAGCTTCCTGGACGTACGCTTGAACATCCCCAGGAACCCCTTCTCGTCCTCCTCCGCGTCAAAGTTTTTCAGTTCCATGACGACGTCGGAAAGAAGGCCGCCCACTTCCCCCAGGTCTTTTGTCTTTACATTGCTCAGCGCCGATTCGGAAAAATCCGCGATCTTTTTCTGTGAACCGGAACCGTACTGAATAATGATGTTGGAGTTGCTGAGATCGATCTTCGACGCAAACTCGTCGACCATTTTCTTTTCTTCCGGGGTCAGCGGCGCTTCTTCAATCACGGGCGGCTGCGTTTCCCTATAAGCCGCAGGCACGGCGGGCGCCGCCGGCTGCTCGGCCTCCTCCGCAAAGGGCTCCAGCGTCAGGACCGGCGTTGACGCCGCGGTTTCTTTCATCTCTTCGCTCATTTTATATTTCCTCCTTTTGAATCAATGGCAAATCAACTCAGCTTTGCCGATCCGGTCTTAAAATCGTCCCCGGTCAGGCCTTCCTGGGCCAGTATCGTCTCCAGCGCGGATATGTCGGATGAAACATCCAAGATATCCGCCTGCATCAGTTTTTTCAATAAATTCCGGTATGCCTTGTTGATGGTGTCAAGGGTTCCCTTGATCTCCAGTTTGGCGTCCTCAGCCTCCGCCGTATTTGATCCGTGCCGGTCAAACCTCTGATAAGCGGTGACCAGCTTCAGGGTGATCGGCATATAATAGCTCATAAACTTGCGGATCTCCGGCAGTTTTTCCGGATGCTGCTCCACATAATCAAATATCTTTACGGTAACCTGCTCCAACTGATCCAGTTTCTCCGAAATTTCCGCTTCCGGCAGCGCATCGTTGGCCTCTTTGATGGTCCTGATGTAATTTTTCCCTTCGTCTATGGCGGCTTTCAGCTCGGCGCCGCCTTCCCGGGTCGCCCATTTTTCCTTCTCCCGCTTTTCGGCCTCCTCCCGCTCCTTTGCGTATTTCATCGTCTCCGTGTACTGGGTATAGGTCTGATAATCCGCCATCAGGCAGGTTTCCTGATCATCCAGATATCCTTCCGCAAACAGCCCTGAGCGGATCATTTTGCGAAGATCCTTAACGATAAATTTCGTATCACGCCCGCTGGCAGCGGCCAGTTCTTTGACTGTACAGTACGTACGGCCGTTCAGCACTTTCTGATAAAGCCGGAACCGCTTCGTGCGTTTTCTCAAACAGATCCCGTGGAAGAATAAAACCAGGGAAATGGCGAACAGCACCCCGAATACTCTGCTGATGACTTCCATTGCCGGGATATTTGCCATTGAGTTTTCCAATATAAATCCAACAAGTGACGGCACCCCGAAGCCCACTGCGCCGATGGAGCCGAAAGTCAGAAAGAGCGTACTTGGAACAAAGCTTGCCCCCTTATGTTTCCGGTAATGAGGCCGGCCGGTCTGCGCGCCGCGAGCGTAAGCACCCTGGGCTCCATAGGCGCCGTTCGAACCGCCCCCGTTGACGTCATCTTTTGACAGGCGCGGAAAACTGCCGTCGTCGTAAGGCCCCGCATGAAACGGACCTCCGCCCATTCCCGGAACATTCCGCATCGCGTGGTTGATCGTATTCTTTAAGTCGGAAAAATCCTGGCCGTTCAGCACTCTTCTGACCGTTCTGCCGATTTCTTCCCCAAAATCTATATAATTGTCGTTTCTCATGGACGCCCCTCCGTGCCCCGATCTCATTAATCTCTATACGGTAATGCCGGGCCTGCTTCAATGCCGTGTCCACGGCCCCGCCGCAATAAAATTTGTAGAATCATTCTATTTTGCGAGCAACGCCGAGCAAAATATATTGATCCTCCCTTACGGCAACGCCGCTCCGTGGCCTCAGCCGCACTTATATCAGTAGGATTATTATAACATAAATAC
>DATMXY010000573.1:0-9647 GCA_035561275.1 Anaerovoracaceae bacterium
GATTGTATCTACTGCCTGAAGGATTAGCTTTATTTTTTACATACTAATAAATAAGACGACGAAAATCTACGAAACACAGATTCGTGATTTTCCAGCCTAAATTCTGCCAACGGTTCAACGTCCGTAAACGGACTCCTACGCAAGCGAAGCTTGCTACGCTGTCCATTTTGCCACTGCGGCTAAAGCCGCGGCAAAAGGGCTAAGAACCGGACAGAATGTTAAAAGGAGGATGAACAATGAGAGCATTTTATGTTACCGCGGATTGGGAGCCAAAAGCCGGCTATAAGCTGTCGGAGCGGGAAGCCTCTGACAGGCGCTCTGCAAGAGGCAATTCCATCTGGAGAAATATTCAGGGAACTGTGACAGACCGTCCGGTTCCCGTTCCGGCTGACGACGAAGTGCTGCTGAAGGTGGGAGCCGCGGGGATCTGCGGAACGGACGCCCATCTCCTGCTAAAGGATGAGGACGGCTATACGAAGTATGACGGGCATTCAAAATATCCGATCATCACCGGCCATGAGTTTTCCGGAGAAATTGTGGAAATCGGCAAGGCCGTAAAACAGCGGCTGAAAGTCGGGGATCTGGTAAGCGTGGAATCCATGAACTGGTGCGGGGAATGCGACGCCTGCCGGATGGGGATGTTCAATCAGTGTAAGAACCTGGAAGAACCCGGATTGACATTCGACGGCGGGTTCGCGGAATATGCGGTTGTCAAAGCGAAATATTGCTATCTGTTGAACGATATCGTAGCTTTTTACGGCGATAAAATGACGGCATTTGAACTGGGATCCATGATCGAGCCCACAGGAGTCGCGTATAACGGGCTGTTCGTCAGAGGCGGCGGCGTCCGTCCCGGCGGACATGTGGCTGTTTTCGGAGCGGGACCCATCGGCCTTGCCGCCATATCTCTGATGAAAACCAGCGGCGCCGCAAAGCTGATCTGTTTTGAAACCACGGAAGAACGCCGGCAGCTCGCAAAGGACTGCGGAGCCGATTATGTATATAACCCAATTGCCCTTGCCAATGAAGGGATCAATGCGTCCGAGCTTCTGATGGACATTACCAACGGGAGAGGGGTATCCCTCTTTGCCGAATGTTCGGGAGCGACCAACGCCACCTACCCCGTCATGGCTGGCGCCCTCGCCATCGGCGGCAAAACGGTGCAGATCGGGCATTCCATCGGAAAAACCAGCATCGACCTGTACCCCTATATGTTCAACGCCGGAAGCATCAGCGGCTCCAACGGTCAATCCGGCCAGGGCATCTATACGGATGTGATTGCACTGATGGCCAGTGGGCGCATCGATATGCGTAAAATGGTAACCGCCCGCGTTCATCTGGAGGATATCGAGAAAGGGCTGTCGCAAGCGGCCAACCGGATATCCGGCAAAGTGCTGGTAAGCATGAATTATCCAAGGTTATAAATTTCAGAAATGGAGGAACAAACTATGTCAAAATGGCAGATTCCCGCGAAAGGCGGCAACATGGAAAGCAGCAACGGTATCTATTTTCAAAATATGACCAATCTTGAGGTCGCGGAAAGGCTTAAGCAGAACGACGTCATCCTGATCCCGGTAGGATCAACGGAGAACCACGGGCCTAACGCTCCTTTCGGGGAAGATACCTATCTTGATACCCGCCTGTGCGAGCAGGTTGCCAAAGCTACCGGATGCACCGTAGCCCAGCCCATCTGGTACGGCTCTCATCCATATCATCACCTGGGAATGCCGGGTACCATCATGATCCCGGAAGAAATCCTCGCCGACTATCTTTGCTATGTATTCGCCGGCTTTTGGAATACCGGTTTCCGCAAGATGATCGTTGTCAACGGGCACGGGCAGGATTACGTGATCCCCCTTGCAATACATAAATTCGGCAAGAAATTCCAGGTTCCCGGCATTACGCTTTATGTCCACTTCTGGAACGCGGCGAAAAATCCGGAAACCGGCCTGACAGACCTTGCCACCAAAGAGCAGGGAGGCGTATATGACACACCCTTTATACATGCCGATGAGGTAGAACAGTCTTTCTCACTGGCGTTGTTCCCGGAACTCTGCAAGCAGGAGCATGCGGTTGTCACAAAACCGTCTCCGATGCTGCCTCCCGGCCATATCAACAACTCTGCGGAAAATGGCGTCGGGCCGATCAAATGGTATAACGCATATGGCAGCGTCGGCATGGAATGCATCTGCACTCCGGAAGGGGTCATCGGCGATCCGAGGCTGGCTGACGCGGAGAAAGCGCGGGCCGGAGTGGAAAATGTGCTGAACTACCTGGAAAAGCTCGTAAACGATATTCTGGAGAAATATCCTCCCGGCGTACTGCCGCCCATCGAGAAGGTCACCCAGCGGAAGCGCGAAGATATTGAAGCGGTCATCAAAGGGCCGACAAACGGCGGACGTCACATCTATACATTGGCCTATTAATAGCAAAAAACCGGCATGAATCCTGAAGGACCCGGTCATAATTGATCTTGATCTACGCAGAATCTTGATAAATTCATAAGAAAGGAGCAGGACTGTCTCAATAAATTTTGAGATGAGCCCGAAAAAAACAATGGAAACAGTAAAAGGAAAGGTTGCGTTCCTGCACGGACCCTATGACCTCCGCATTGAAGAAGTGGAATTTCCGCCCCTGAAAGCCAATGAAATCCTGATCAAGCTCAAAGCCTGCGGAATCTGCGGCTCTGATGTGGAATGCTACGAAGGATTATCCGCCGAAGGGCGGTATGACCTGGGACCTTATACGCCGGGTCACGAATGGGCAGGGCAGGCTGTGGCGGTGGGAAGCACGGTTACGAGCATAAAACCCGGCGATAAGGTAGTCGGCGACTGCGTTCTTCCTTGCTTCAACTGCGCGAACTGCAAGGACGGAAAAATGCCTTCCGCTTGTTTAAACATGCGGGAAGTAGGCTTCCGCCCCGACTCTCCGGGAGGGATGGGAGAATACATGATCCTTGAGGAATGCTATACCCACAGGATCCCTGATGACTGGGACTATGAGCTCGGCGCCTGGGTAGAGACCTTCAACGTCGGCTATTGGGGCGTCTGGGGCAACGGGTGCGCGCCGGATTCTTCGGACGATTGCGTAATCATCGGCGGCGGTCCCATTGGACTTTGTGCCAGCATGGTATGTAAAAACGCAAACGCAAAAGTAATCGTCATCGATCCTCTGGAAACCCGCAGGGCAAATTCTTTGAATTATGGAGCCGACTGCGTGGTAGACCCGACCCGGCCGGATTTCCTTGATGAAGTGCTGAGGCTTACCAATGGCCGCGGACCATCTGTTGTAATCGAATGCTCCGGTAATGACGCAGGGATCGCGTCCCTGTTCGATCTTGCGGGACACAGCGCGCGCGTTGGCCTGATCGGACATTCCATCGGCCGCAAGGTACCCGTGGAAATCGGAAAAACGATATGGAAAACGCTGCATCTTTCCGGTTCGGGCGGAACCGACCGCTGGTTCCCGCGTACGATCCGCTTCATGTCCACAATAAAGGACAAATATGATTTTGCGGCGCTGAATACACATCATTTTGACTTTAGTGAAATACATAAAGCGTTTGATGTGGCCTGTCACGATAAGGCAAACGCGCGTAAGGTCATGCTTACTTTTGATAAATAGTGTTTTATCCGGAGGTATGATATGAAACTGGGATTCAATGAAGCGACCTGCATGAAGCGCTCCTCAGTGGAACAGGACTTGGCTTTGTGTGAAAAATATGGATACGAGTATATTGAGCTTCGCCTTGATATGCTGAAAGATTATTTCACGCGGCATACCGTCGAAGATCTCCGGTCTTTCTTTGCTTCAAGCAGGATCAAGCCATATGCCTTCAACTCAATTGAGGATATCAATTTCTGCGGTTCAGGGCAGTGGCGGGAGCTTCTTGATTTGTTCCGGTTTGGCTGCGAAACCGCGCAGGCGGTAGAAAATCCGTATCTCATTGTGGTGCCGACAATGGGCGACGACATACACATGAAATCACGTCGGGAGGTATTCGACGACAGCGTGGAAGTTCTGACGAAGCTTGCTGACATTGCAAGGCCATATGGCGTAAAGCTTGCGTTTGAGCCCATCGGAGACAAACGCTGGTGCGTGCGCAGCCTGGACCAGGCCCTGGAAATCGTGAATGCCGTTAACCGGCCGGACGTCGGCCTGGCGCTTGACTCCATCAACCTGTTCCTGTATAACCGGCTGGAAAATATCGATACCATCGACGCTGTTCCGCTGGAAAAACTGTTCGTCTATCATATCGACGATTGTGAAAACCTGCCCTTGGGCGTATTGGATCACTGTCACCGCCTGTTTCCGGGCGAGGGAATAATCCCACTTGGGGAAATCAGTAAAAAGCTGCATACAAAGGGGTATAACGAAATTTGCTCTGTCGAGCTGTTCCGTCCTGAATACTGGGAAATGAACCCGGAGGATGTCATTCGGACGGCAGCCAAAAAAACACACCTATTCCTTTAATCTGTGAACAGCCGGCCCGGCGCGAGTGCCTGGCCTGTTCAAAAGCAACCGTTTTACAGTTGTCAGAAATGAAAGAATCAACTTTCATTTCCTATAAAGAAAGAATATTGGAGGGAAGAAATGAAAATGAGTAAATTCTCAAGATTGACAGCATTGTTATTGACAGTGATCCTGGTACTTGCTGTGTTTGCAGGCTGCGGTCCATCAGAACCGGCCGCGCCGGAAGAGCCCGAAGGAGAAACCGCAAAGGATATCAAGGATATCGTGATCGGCGTTTCCGTCGGACATACCCAGGAAGAGCGCTGGCAGCGTGAAATCGATATGTTCGAAGCCTATGCGGAGGAGAATGGCTTCACATTACTGGTTCAGTCGGCTGAAAACAACGCTCAGAAACAGGTTTCCCAGTGTGAGAATCTCTTTAATCAGGGAATCGACGTGCTGATTCTCCAGTCTCTGGATGCTTCCGCCGTAGCGCCCATCATCGATGCGGCTCACCAGGAAGGTATTCCGGTAATCTCCTATGACCGTTTTGCAATGAACTGCGATCTGGATTACTACATAACCTTTGACTCCTTCAAGGTTGGCGTGACCCAGGCCACATTCGTAACGGAAAAGGCTCCGCAAGGAAACTATATCTGGCTGAAAGGCGGAGAGGAAGATAATAACGCCCATCTGGTTGCCGCAGGACAGAAAAGCGTACTCCAGCCTTTTATCGACAACGGAGACATCGATATCGTTCTGGAACAGTGGTGTAAGGGATGGGATCCCAACGAAGCTCTGAAAAACACGGAAAATGGCCTGACCTTAGCCAACAATGATATCCAGGGCGTAATCGCCTCCAACGACGGTACCGCCGGCGGAGCGATCCAGGCTCTTGCCGCCCAGGGACTGAATGTTCCCATTTCCGGGCAGGACGCCGACCTGGCAGCCTGTCAGAGAATCGTGGAAGGCAAGCAGACCGGAACCGTTTACAAACCGCTTGCCAAGCTGAACCTTGCCGCCTGTGAGCTGGCTGTAGCTCTGGCCACCGGGCAGGACCCGATGTCCGCTATCGATCCGTCTCTCGGAACCTGGACCAAACTGAACAACAATTTCAAAGACGTAGACAGCTTCTCCGTTGACGTTACCGCCATCGATAAAGATAACCTCTACGACATCATCATCAAGCAGGATCAGTTCCATACTCTCGAAGACGTCTATAAAAATGTTCCGAAGGATCAGTGGCCGACCGAATAAAATCTGGTAACTGAATGACGAGAGTGCCTTTCCGGATATTTGCGGAAAGGCACTCTTGATACAAAATAAATGAGGTGATACGATGCAGCAGCCGGATTATATTCTGGAAATGAGGGGAATCACCAAGGAGTTCCCCGGAGTAAAAGCCCTGTCGGATGTTGACTTTGAAGTGGCGCGCGGCCATGTGCATGCGCTGGTTGGAGAAAACGGAGCGGGCAAATCTACTTTGATTAAAATCATAAGCGGCGTGTACCCTTACGGCAGCTATGAAGGGCAAATGCTTTACGATAGCAAAGAAATGAAGTTCCAATCGATACGGGAGGTAGAAAAGGAAGGGATCGCCTGTATCCATCAGGAACTGAATGTCGTACCGGAACTCAGCGTTTCGGAGAATATTTTTTTGAATGAAAAACCGACGCGCTTCGGATTTATCGACTTTGACAAGATGTATGTCGATTCCATGAATCTGCTCAAACAGATCGGGTTGAATGCTGAGGGCAATATGACCATCAGTCCGGATGAAAAAGTGAAAAATCTGGGAATCGGCCATAAGCAAATGGTTGAAATCGCCAAGGCCCTTGCCAAAGACGTTAAGCTTCTGATCCTGGACGAGCCCACTGCAGCCTTAACGGAAGCTGAGGTGGATGTATTGCTGGATATCATATGTAAGCTCAGAAGTGAAGGTGTTACCTGTATTTATATCAGCCACCGTCTTGATGAAGTCATGCGGATCGCCGACGAGATCACTATACTGCGTGACGGACAAACCATTGATACCCGTAAACGTGCGGATTTGGACAAAGATACCATGATCAGCCTTATGGTGGGACGTGAATTAACCAACATGTTTCCGAGAGTACCCCATACAAGGGGCGAACTGGTACTGGAAATCAATGGCTATTGTGTGGAAAACCCAGACGTTGGCGGAAAGATGCTGATCGACCACGTCAGCCTGAAAGCGTATCGGGGAGAGATATTAGGAGTCAGCGGATTGATGGGCGCAGGAAGAACAGAGTTTTTTACCGCGCTGTTCGGGGCGTACCGGGAAAAAGGCGTGGGAGAAGTTTTGATCAATGGCCGTCCGGTGAATATTACAAATCCGATGGATGCATTGAAGAATGGCTTTTTTCTTATCAGTGAAGACCGCAAGAAGCTGGGTTTGAACCTGATCATGTCGATAAAGGAAAACACTACCTTGGCCGCACTGCGGAAGGTGTCAAAATATGGAATTCTAGACGATGACAAAGAGGTGATCTTTACCAATCAGTATAAGAAAAGCCTGCAGATCGCGGCTCCGCATATTAATACGGCAGTCCGAAACCTGAGCGGAGGAAATCAGCAAAAGGTAGTCATTGCCAAGGCGCTGGTATGTGACCCTCAGATCATCGTTTTGGATGAGCCCACCCGCGGCATCGATGTCGGAGCCAAGTATGAGATCTATAAACTGATGAATGATTTAGTGAATCAGGGCGTGGTCGTCATTATGATTTCTTCGGAATTGGAAGAAATTTTAGGCATGAGCGACCGGATCATTACAATGGCGAACGGGAAAATCACAGGTGAATTTGAAATTTCCGAAGCAACGCAGGAAATCCTGCTGCAAGCGTCGGTACCAGGGAGGTAAAGCTTATGAAACTGAAAGAAGAAACATTACAGCGTAATTTCAAAGTTAAAAAACTGGATATCCGGACTTTCACCATGTTTATGGTATTGGTCGTTCTCTGGCTGCTTTTCACCTATTTTACCAGCGATGGGTTCAGTAAACTGGACACCTCGTTCCTGTCAACCAGAAACCTGTCCAACCTGATGCGGCAGATGACCACGGTAGGCATCATGGGCATCAGCATGGTTCTTGTCATTGTCAGCGGAGGAATTGATCTGTCCGCCGGAGCGGTAGTCGGATTCATCGGTTGCGTCGCTGCAGCCTTACAAGTTTTCGGAGGCCTGGGTACGCCGGAAACCATTCTGATTTGTCTGGCATTAAGTGTTGTGGTTTATATTATCCAGGGTTCCCTGATTGCTTATCTTGACCTGGCTCCCTTTATTGTCACGCTGGGCGGGATGCTGGTTTTCAAAGGTTTGATCCTGATCGTAACCGAGGGGGCCACCATCGCCCCCCTTCAGGAATCCCTGCTCTATTTCGGCCAGGCCTATATCAGTAAACCTATGAGCCTCGCGCTGGGAATTGTGTTCATCGTCCTTCTGCTTCTGAACAGCCTTCAAAAACGCGCCAGCAAACGCAGAAACGGAACGCTCACCGAAGGCATTCAGAGGATGCTTGTCAAATGGGTGCTGATGGCGGCGGCGATCCTGGTTGCAGTGCTGATTATGAATCATTATCGCGGAATGCCGGTACCGGTGCTGATCATGTTCCTGCTGGTCATCCTGCTGACCCTGGTTGCGGAGCGTACGACTTTTGGTCGCAGCATCTACGCCATCGGCGGAAATCTGGATGCGGCCAGGTATTCAGGCATTAATGTGAAGAAGAATCTTGTAATCGTCTATTCCATCCATGGCATTATGATCGGCGTCGCGGGACTGATTCTGGCAGCCCGTCTGAATGCCAGCACAACTACAGTTGCCAATATGAGCCTTGAGCTGGACGCCATCGCCGCGGCGGTGATCGGCGGGACCAGTATGACCGGCGGGATCGGAAAAGTGGCGGGTGCGATCCTTGGCGGCCTGATCATGGCTACCATCGATAACGGCATGAGCATGATGAACCTGGACGCTTCCTGGCAGTACATCGTAAAGGGCGCCATACTGGTAGCGGCGGTTTGGTTTGATATCCGTACCAATAAGAAGAGAAAGAGCTAAGGAGGCTTGGTATGAAAAAAGAAGTACAAATTGGCCTGATCGGCGCGGGGCGAATCGGCAGGCTCCATGGCAACAATCTGGCCCATTCTGTCCCGGGGGTAAAAATCGTCTCCGTTGCGGACGTCAATCTGAACGAGGGTATGAAAGAATGGGCATCAGGACTGGGTGTGAAGAGAATAACCTCCGATCCGCTGATCGTGATCAACGATCCGGAGATCGAAGCGGTTTTCATCTGCTCGTCCACCGATTCCCACGCGGAACTGATCATAGAAGCCGCAAAAGCGGGCAAACATATTTTCTGTGAAAAACCAATCCATACCGATCCCGCCATAATCAAGCAGGCGCTGGCTGAAGTGGAGAAGGCGGGAGTCAAGCTCCAGGTCGGATTTGTCCGCCGCTTCGATCACAATCATAAAAAGGTGCGGGATACGGTGGCTTCCGGCAGGCTTGGAAAGCCCCATATCGTAAAGGTGACCTCCCGTGATCCAGAGGCCCAGCCAATCGAATACGTTGCCACATCCGGCGGCATTTTCATGGATATGACCATTCACGACTTCGATATGGTAAGGTATCTTTCCGGGAGCGAAGTGTCGGAGGTCTGCGCCTACGGATGTATTATGATCGATCCAAGGATCGAACAATTCGAAGATGTGGATACGGCCATCGTTATGCTGAAATTTGAAAACGGAGCAATCGGCGTGATTGAAAACAGCCGCGCCGCCCGTTACGGATACGATCAGCGTACCGAGGTGCATTGCGACAAGGGGTGTGTTCAAGTTGGCAACGATCTGATCGACACCTCTATGATCAGCACGGCGGACGGCGTTTTCTGCGAAAAACCCACATGGTTTTTCCTCGAACGTTATAACGACGCGTTCATCGCAGAAGCAAAGGGCTTTGCAGACGCTGTTTTGAACGACAAAGAAACTCCCGTGACCGGTATCGACGGATTGATGCCTGTATATATCGCAAAGGCGGCGGAAATATCCCTGAAAGAGGGAAGAAGCGTAAAGCTGAGCGAAGTCATGGAAGCATAATAAAGCAAATTTTCTCCTCCTTATTTTTCATCAATTAATAGGGCTCGTCGAAGCCGGAGGAGAAAAATCCTCCGGCTTCGGCTT
>DATMXY010000574.1:0-2950 GCA_035561275.1 Anaerovoracaceae bacterium
ATTATGAAATGGGGATTGGAATATGATTAATGTCCAAAATATGACTAAAAAATACGGGAAACTGGTGGCCAACGACAACATCAGTCTCTCCGCCGACAGCGGCGAGCTTGCCGTGCTGCTCGGGCCTAACGGAGCGGGAAAATCAACCTTGATCAAATCTGTCTGCGGCCTTCTGCGCTTCCAGGGATCCGTTACGGTAGGAGGGCATGACAACCATACGGCGGACGCGAAACGGCTTTTGGGGTACGTACCGGAATTTCCTGTGCTTTATCCGATGCTGACGGTATCGGAACATCTTGAGTTTATTGCAAAAGCGTACCGGCTGGAGAATTGGGAGGAAAGGGCGGAAGCGATGCTTCGCCGGTTCGAACTGGACGATAAGAAAAGGAAGCTTGGCAAAGAGCTGTCCAAAGGGATGCAGCAGAAGGTCAGCGTCTGCTGCGCGCTTCTCCCGCAGCCAAAGGCGGTGATTTTTGACGAACCTCTCGTCGGCCTTGACCCGCATGGGATCCGCGAGCTGAAATCAGTTATCTCGGAAATGCGTGACAGCGGCTGCGCCCTGATCGTCAGTACCCATATGATCGAGAGCATGGAGGAGAACTGGGATGTGACCTATATCATGGTAAAAGGCCGGATCGAGCGCGTCTGCAGGCGTTCTGACATCGGTACCGGCCAGAGCCTTGAGGATCTTTATTTTGCCATCACAGAAGGGCAAGGCCGGGAGAGTACAGAAGGGCAGAGCTTGGAGAGTGCAGAGGGGCAGAGCCGGGAGGGCAAACGATGAGCGGTCTTGTCTTCCTGCTTGTTATGAGCGCAAAAAACAGCTTTCTTGAGGTTTTGCGCAAACCGGCAAAACTGGCGCTTTGGATCATCCTTATCGCAATGATCGTGGGGCTGTTCTTTCTTTCCATGTTTACGGGCCAAAGCGCAGAGAATCTCCACGATATGATCTGGCTCAAGGGAATATTTTTTCTGGTGCTTATGATCTTTGCCGCGATCGCGGTACAAAAGGGCCTGTCAAAGGGCGACGTCATTTTCGATATGAATGATGTGAATTTACTGTTTGTTTCTCCTGTCAATCCCCGCCTGATCCTGATGTACGGAATCGTCCGCATGGCAAAGATGGCTTTTCTGGCGGGCTTTTTTATCCTGTTCCAGGGCAGTTCCCTCAGTACGAACTTTGGCATCGGTTTTGGCGCGGTACTGCTGGTCTTGGTCGGTTTTATTCTGGCCGTCAGCCTGCTCCAAATCATCTCGCTTCTGATATACAGCCTTGCAAACGGCAAGCCTGCGCGGAAAACGGCGGTACGGATGATAGCCGTTGCAACCTTTCTTCCGCTGATCGCATATTTCGGCGTACAGTTTATCAGAACCGGAGATCTGATTCCGGCTCTGGAAAATACCCTGCGTTCAGCATTTTTCTCCTGGACGCCGGTAGCAGGTTGGTCGGCGGAGGGTGTAATCTCTTTGATTTCCGGCGATATGGGCGGCGGATTCCTGTTTTTCGGGCTGCTGATCCTGTCCGGGGCGCTGCTGATCCTGTACATCGCTCTGAGCAACCCCGATTATTATGAAGACGTACTGGTCGCCACCGAAACCATCTTTGAGAGAAAACGAAGCCTGGCCGAAGGGCAGGTCAACACAGAAGCAATTTCCGGGAAAAAGGTGAGGGTTGTTAAAACCGGCGTCGGCGGTTTTGGTGCAAGCGCTATTTTTTACAAGCATCTGAGGGAATCCTTCCGGGCGAACCGGCTTGGGCTTTGGGGGATGCAATCCATCTTTATGGTCGCAGGCGCGGTTTTGTTTTCCCTGTTTCAGCGCGGCGGCGACGGCGGTATCCTGATCCTCCTGCAGATCCTGATGTGGATGCAGATCTTTTTTATCGGAACAGGGCGGGGATTGAAAGAGCTTTATTCCCATTATATTTACCTGATTCCCGTGAGCTCTTTCCGAAAAATAGTTTGGAGTAATCTGGAGATCATGTTTCGGGTATTGGTAGAAAGTCTGGTTGTCTTCTGCCTTGCGGGTTTTATCACAGGAGATCCGGTTTTGCTGACTGTGTTGTCCTTTGCGGTCTACACGTTGTTTTCCTTTTTATTGCTGGGTATCAACTATCTGTCACTGCGCTGGACGGGCGCGGACATCAGCGCCGGTCTTCTGATCTTCATCTATACCATCGTGGTTGTGGTGATCATGCTGCCCGGTCTGATCGCCGCCATAGTCGTCGGCAGCATTTTCGGCGGCGCCGGGGTTCTGGCCGGCCTTGGGATACTCGCATTATGGGAATTGATCACGGGGCTAGGCACCTTCGCGCTGTCAAAGGGGATCCTGCACCACTGTGATATGCCTGTGCTGAGAACCGGGAGGTAATTGCCGCGCCTTATCAATAGATAGGGCCTTATCAATAGATCGGGAGATCAGGCCTTTTCAACATATCAGTTGGATTGTCTCTTCCGATATGGTAAAATGTGGGCGTTAACGGTTCTTTATAACATGGAACGAGCGTTTCCATCAGAAAACAAGGGGATCAAAGGGGGTATATCAATGGATTCAACAATTTATTATTTTTCCGCCACAGGAAATTCTCTGACCGCCGCCCGTCAAATCGGAGAGCGGCTCGGGAATTGCGAACTGATATCGATGGCTTCGCAGCCACCGCAGGAACCGGTCGGCGGTCCCGGTACGGCGATCGGATTCGTGTTTCCCGTTTTTTATATCGGTCTGCCGAGGATCGTCAGGCGTTTCGTCGAACAGCTTACCATCATTGACGGCACTTATTGCTTTGCATTCGTAACTTACGGAGGCAGCAGAGGCGATACGCTGGGTATGCTGGACGACATCCTGAAAGAAAAGGGGATTCAGCTTTCTTATGCGGACGGAACGGTCATGCCCGGAAATTATATCCTGAAATACCAGGCGTACGCTCCCGCTGTCATAGAGAAATTGCTGA
>DATMXY010000575.1:0-27402 GCA_035561275.1 Anaerovoracaceae bacterium
TATAAGTATAGCACAAAAAATAGGATAACGACAAATCAAAGCGATTTATTCAGTCGACGGTTATTAAATAAAAGGCAGGTTTGAATTTAACAGGAAATGTTTAGAAAGCGCCTCCGGAAACCATACTATACTAATAGAGAAATTGCCAGTATGGGAAAGGGAGGCATTACTATGTCCGAGCAAAACATGGCGGAACAGAACAGTTCCTTGAAAAATAGCGGAAAGACGGATTTTCTGACTTCGCAGGCGGCGTATCAGCTGGCCGAATTTACTAAAACCGTTCCCCAATTCGAATCCATTACGCCAAGGTGGCTTTCAAAGCTCCTGGAATGGAAGCCTTTGGAGAACGGAATCTTTCGTTTGAATAAAGTAAAGGAGGAGGACGGGTCCCCGCTGAATCTTCTTACGAAGGAAATGGGCTATCAGTATATCCCCGAGGGCTTCGTCGATTATATCACCAATCCCCGGGAGTATGTCCTGAATCCGATTTCCACCATTGTAAAAATAAGCACCCAGGTATCCGATATCTACCGGAAACCCTACGACCAGAGCGAGGAACAGCTGAGGCTTTCCATGGAATGCCTGCGGGAGCGTCAGGAATTCGAGATCATCAACAGCAGCGACTACGGACTGCTGAAGAACGCCGACGATTGCCAGCGGGTACAGACGCGAAACGGGTATCCCACTCCCGACGATCTGGATGAACTGATCGCAAAGGTCTGGAAAGAACCTTCCTTTTTCCTTGCCCATCCAAAGGCCATCGCCGCCTTTGGCCGGGAGTGCACAAGGCGGGGCGTTCCCCCCGCAACGGTGACCATATCCGGTTCCCCGTTCATTACATGGAGGGGGATCCCGCTGATCCCTTCCAATAAGCTGATGATCGACGGACAGTTGGACCCAAAAGGAGAAACGGGCAAAACCAACATTCTGCTGGTAAGGACAGGAGAAGAAAAGCAGGGGGTCATCGGGCTTTATCAGGACAATCTCCCCGGGGAGCAGTCAGAAGGACTGTCGGTACGTTTCATGGGAATCGACAACCAGGGCGTGGGGTTATATATTCTCCTGCTGTACAGCTCCGCCTGCATCTTGTCGGGGGATGCGGTGGGCGTTCTTGAAAACGTCGAGATCGGTCACTACTATGATTATAAATAGCAATAGCGCGAAAGAACCTTCCATTACAAATAATGAAAGAAAGATCCCGGATCGGTGGGAGATCGTTTTCAATAACTGGTCGCTGCAGCCGCCTGTAATAAAGGCCGCGGGCAGACAAGCCTCCGCAGGCAGACAAGCTTCTGTCGGCAGTCCCGCCGCCGCCGGCAGTCCCGGCCCCGGCGCTTTTCCGGTGGAGGAGATCCGAAGGGATTTTCCTATCCTGTCCGAAACCATAAACGGAAAACCGCTGATCTGGCTTGACAACGCGGCCACCACCCAGAAGCCCGCCTGCGTCATCGACAGGCTGGCGCAGTTCTACCGCCATGAAAATTCCAACGTCCACAGGGGGGCCCATACGCTGGCGGAGCGGGCCACCGACGCTTTTGAAAACGCAAGAGAAACGGTCGGCCGCTTTCTCCATGCAAGGTCCCCCCAGGAAATCGTTTTTGTTCGCGGGGCGACAGAGGCGGTCAACCTTGTCGCCGGGACCTACGGAAAGCAGAATATCGGGAATGGAGACGAGATCCTGGTCACTCAGCTGGAGCACCACGCCAACATCGTTCCCTGGCAGCTCCTTTGCGAAGAAACGGGAGCCATCCTCCGGGTGATACCGGTGGACGACACGGGCCAGGTAGAGCTTCCGGAATACGCGAAACTGCTGTGCGGCAAGACAAAACTAGTGTCCATCGCTCATGTTTCCAACGCTTTGGGGACTGTCGTCCCAGTCCGTGAAATGACCTGCATGGCCCATGCCGCCGGCGCCAGGGTTTTTATCGATGGCGCCCAGGCCGTTTCCCACATGCCGGTGGACGTCACGGAATTGGATTGTGATTTTTACGCCTTCTCCGGGCATAAGGTCTGCGGGCCCACGGGAATCGGAGCTCTTTACGCCAAATGGGAGATCCTGAAGGACCTTCCTCCTTATCAGAGCGGCGGGAATATGATTTCCCGCGTGACCTTCGAGAAAACCACGTACCAGGACCCGCCGGACCGCTTTGAAGCGGGGACGGCAAACATCGCCGGCGCCGCGGGTTTGGGCGCGGCTTTGGATTATGTCTCGGAGATCGGAATGGAAAGAATATTCACCTACGAGCATGAACTTACAGAATACGCGATGGAATCCCTGCGCTCTGTACCCGGTCTGACGCTCATCGGGACCGCAGAGCGGAAAACATCCATTTTATCCTTTATTCTGAAGGGGTATCCTGACGCGGAGGTTGGCAAAGCCCTTGACAAAGAAGGAATTGCCGTGCGTACAGGCCACCACTGCGCCCAGCCGATCCTGAAAAGGTTTGGACTGGAAAGCACCGTCCGCCCGTCCATCGCGTTTTACAACACAAGGGATGAAATCGACAGGATGGTTCAGGTTTTGAAACGTCTGAGGAAAAACAACTGAGCAAAAATTCGCTTGCATAATCCATTTTTTATGGTATACTGGAAAAGCATTGAGCGGCGACACCATAACGAGTGGAGTTGAACTTTGCATAAAAGCATGTGATTTTGGTCAAAAATGAGTTGAATCCGGATTTACAAACTATGGATACAACCGAAGACAAAACAATTGCTCTCTGCTCTTCGCAAGAAGAGCCATTTAGTCCACAGGGAGGTGAAAAGAAATGAATAATTATGAGGTCATGTTCATCATTGAAACGGCATTGGAAGACGAAAAGAAGGAAGCCGCTGTCGAAATGGTGAAGGAAGTCATTTCTGCCGGCGGTGAAGTTGGAAAAGTCAACGTTTGGGGAAACAGAAAGCTCGCATATCCCATCAACAAAAAAAATGAGGGATATTACGCAGTAATCGAGTTTACCGGAAACGCGGAACTTCCGAAAGAACTTGACAGAAGGCTCAAGATTTCCGATTCGATCATAAGACATATCATTATCAACAAAGACGAGAAATAGAAGTAGCAGAGGGGGCGCCAATATGAACAGTGTAGTATTGATTGGAAGATTAACCAAAGACCCTGAATTGAGATACATTCCTGAAAGCCAGAATGCGGTCGCGACGTTTACCCTTGCCGTGGACCGTCCCTTTGCGAAGGATAAGCAGGCGGACTTTATACGAGTCGTCGTATACGGAAAGCAGGCGGAAAACTGCGAACGGTTCCTGACAAAGGGCAGGCTGGCCGGGATCCAGGGAAGGATCCAGACAGGCAGCTACAAGAACAAAGAGGGCGCTACCGTATATACCACCGACGTCATTGCTGATAGAGTAGAATTTTTAGGAGACCGGGCAGGTTCGAGCCCGGGTTCGGGAGCCGGTTTTGAATTCGAACGGCAGGACGCCAAAGGCCAGCCGGGGATCCCGGAAGGGTTCCAGGCTCTTGAGGACGATGATGATATACCATTTTGATTTGCAGATTTTATCGTCTTAATTATAGGAGGTAATAAAAATGATGGACAGGAAACGCGGCGGCATCAGAAGAAAAAAGGTTTGCCAGTTCTGTGCCGACAAGACGGAAACCATAGATTATAAAGACGTAGACAAACTCAGGAAATATGTGACAGACAGAGGAAAGATCCTTCCCAAGAGAATCACAGGCACTTGCGCCATACATCAAAGAGAAGTAACAAAGGCGATCAAGAGGGCAAGAATTGTTGCTTTACTGCCTTATACAGCTGACTAAGTGCGACAGCACGTATGAAAAGGAAGAAGCGAGCAATCGCTTCTTTTAACATTCTGTCCGGCGCTTTAGCGCCGTCGACAGAATTTAGGCTGGAAAATCACAAATCTCTGCCTTTTTGCCGCGGCTTCAGCCGCATTGGCAAAACGGACAGCATAGCAAGCTTTGCTTGCGGAGGAGTCCGCTTGCGGACGTTGATTTGTAGATTTTCATCGTCAAACATTCTGTCCGGCGCTTTAGCGCCGTCGACAGAATTTAGGCTGGAAAATCACAACGTTCCTTTCAGGAACTCCGACTCGCTTCGCTCGCTGCTGTCCGTTTTTCCACTGCAGCTAAAGCTGCGGAAAAAAGGCAAATCTTTGATTTGCTGATTTTTATCGTCTTATTCCAATACTGTGATCAGGAAAGAGAATCCAAATGCTTACACTGATAATATTACTGCTCATGATCCTCATCCCCGTTCCGGCCATGCTTCGATATATGCTTTTCGGCCGGAACGCGTACCGGGGGATTCTGGAGGGCTCATTAAGCGCCGTAACGGGAGTGGCTTTTGCCTTTCTTATATACTGGTCTGTAACCGGCGCCACAATTTTTGACGCGATCAATTCCTCGCTGAACCGGATCAGTATCGAAGATATGAACATGGGTGCTTATACCATGCTGGGGGCGGAACCGCTGCAGCCCGACACAATGCAGCTTATGCTGGATAACATGAAGGAGACGACAAAGCTTGCCGTTCCCGGCCTGCTCATCATATTCTGCATGATCGTCGCTTACGTGGATTATGCGTTAATCTCCCGGGTGCTCAGTAAAAGCGGAAAGAAAATCTCCGCCCTTCCGCCGCTCCGGGTTTTTTCGCTGCCGAAAAATATCGTCATAGGCTCGCTGATCGTCTATATCCTGGCCTACCTCACCGTAAATCTGGGGATCATCGACGGAAGCCTGATGATGTACAATCTGGAGATGCTGTTTACCTTCATCTTTTCCATCCAGGGTCTGGCGGTGATTTTTTACTTCGGATTCCTGAAGAGGATCCCGAAATTTCTTGTGGTGATCCTATCCGGAGTATTTTTTCTTACGTGGTTCGGGCAAACGTTTCTGTTCCTGCTGGGATTGATCGACGTAGTACTGGATATCAGAAAAAGAATTTCCCAAACCAACATAAAAATATAGTGGAAGCGACCGTTGGAAACACACAGATGGCAGAAAATTTTATAAAGTCGAAAAATTTTCTGCGTATGCGTTACAGGCAGAGTATGGTATAATTAAGGTTACTCATTAAAGTGCGGCGGAGCCGCAGGAATTCAGGAGTTTAATATGGCAGAGAGATCTCTGATTGACCGCATATCTTCATATTTAAATTTGGGGACCGGCAAGCGAAATGAGTCGATGAAGGCTTATACGGAGCATATCTTTCAGACTGTCGACAAAACTATGAGTTATTCCGTCGCAAACCACCCCCTGCCGCTGTGCATGATCGATTCGGAAGGGAATTTCCTCTGGTATAATAAAAAATTCTCGGAAATATACCAGGGCGCCAATGCTGCAAAAATAGGGATATTCCGTTTGACCGGACTGAAAGCCTCCGAATTTTTCAGCGAAGACCCCGCTGAAAAACCGGTGACGATCACTCATAACGGAAGGACATACAAGGTCGTTTCCTCCTTTCTGAGCGAAGATAAAAACAACAGCGCGGTGCTTTATTGGATCGACATGACCAACTATGAAGTGGTGAAGGCGCTGTACAAGGATGAAAAGAGCTGTTTCGCCTACGTTCTGGTGGACAACTACGACGAACTCATCGCCAGTTCACCCGACGACAGGAAATCCATCGTCGCGGCGGAAATTGAAAAAATCGTCCGGCAATGGGCGTCCAAAATGTCGGCTTCCATCACCAGATTCCGGAACAATCAGTATTTTATCGTATTTGAACATAAACATTTTGAAAAGCTGGAAGCGAGTAAATTCTCCATCCTGGACGAAGTACGTGAGATTGAAACGGATGCGGACTTCCCGGTTTCCCTTAGCATCGGCATCGGCGTCGGCGGGAAAACGCCCCAGCAGGGCGACGAATACGCCGCCGCCGCGCTGGATCTGGCCCAGGGCCGCGGAGGCGACCAGGCCGTTGTAAAGAAAGTCAGCAAGATTGAATATTACGGCGGCAAGCTCCAGACCGTGGAGAAACGGAATAAAGGCAAGTCGAGGATCATGGCGCATGCCCTGAGGCAGCTCATCGACCAGTCCGCCAAGGTCATCATCATGGGACACAAAAAGCCCGACATGGATTCCTTTGGAGCGGCGCTGGGTATCAGCAGGATCGCGAAGAACCGGAACAGGCCGGTCTATGTGATCATCAACTCCTACAACGAATCCCTGACGGAAATGTACCATCTTGCGGAAACGTCTGGCAATTATAAATTCATAACCAATGAGCGGGCGATGGAAATGGCTGATAAGGAGACCCTGCTGGTCATTGTGGATACCCACCGGCCCAGTATGGTGGAATGCCCTGAACTCCTGGCAAAGACAGACAAGCTTGTGGTCATAGACCATCACAGAAGAACGGAAGAGTATATCGACAACGCGACTCTCACTTACATGGAGGCCTATGCATCGTCCACTTCCGAGCTGATTACGGAGATCCTCCAGTACAGCGGAGGAGAAAAAAAGGATATCGACAAGTTTGAAGCGGAAGTGCTGCTGGCGGGGATCACCGTCGACACCAACCGTTTCTCCATCAAGACCGGCGTCAGGACCTTCGAAGCCGCCTCGTGGCTGCGCAGGATGGGCGCCGATACCGCAAACGTAAGGCAGTTCTTCCAGACGGATATCGATTCCCTGAAGCAGGTGTCCAGGATCGTTGCCAGCGTTTCCATGCCGCTTCCCGGCATTGCCCTTGCGAGGTGCGAAGGGAAACATACAGATGTACAGGTGATCAATTCCAAGGCAGCGGATGAACTGTTGAATATCAAAGGCGTTATCGCCAGCTTTGTGGTCGGTGAAAACGAGGAAGGCCTCACCGTCGTCAGCGCGCGATCCCTCGGAGACATAAACGTTCAGACCGTTATGGAAAAGCTGGGAGGCGGCGGCAACCTGACAAAGGCCGGCGCACAGATCGAAATACCCGTCGGGGAAACCATGGACCTCATCGTGGAACTGGTCAAAGGCCTCGACACCAAATAGCAAGGGAAATCAAAGTTCGCCGACAATTTACTTTGTAAATTGCAAGTAGGAGGAGAAGAATATGATTGTCATATTGGTGAAAGATGTAAAAGGCGTGGGGAAAGCCGGAGAAGTGGTCAAAGTCAGCGACGGCTACGCCAGAAACATGCTGCTGCCAAAAGGTTTTGCCGCAGAAGCGACGGAAGGAAACGTCAGAAACCTCGAAAAGCAGAAAGAAATCCAGCAGGCCAACCGGCAGAAAGAACTGGCGGAGGCCCGGGCGCTGGCGGACAAGATAGGGCAGGTCAAAGTTACTATCGTTACAAAATCCGGCGAAGGAGGCCGGCTGTTCGGCTCCATTACGACAAAAGATATCGCGGACGCTTTAGCGCAGCAGCACAAAATCAGCATTGACAAGCGGAAGTTTGTACTGGAAAATCCCCTCAAGCATACGGGAGATTATGAACTGGATGTTAAAATCTATCCCGAAGTTATCGCGAAGCTGAAAGTCACGGTCACCGTTTGAACGACGCATCGAATAAGTCGATTTAGGAGTAGCATTTTATGAGCCAATACGAAAGGATACCGCCCCATAACGACGCCGCCGAAAAATCGGTGCTGGGCTCTGTCCTGCTGGATAAGGACGCGATGTATGAAGTGCTGGAAATCCTGAGGCCGGAAGATTTCTACAGCGAAATGCACAGAGAAATCTATTCCGCGGTCATCGAGCTCTACAGAAAAAGCCAGCCCGTCGACATCCTCACCCTTTCGGAGGAGCTGAAAAAGCGGAAGTCCCTGGAGATGGTCGGCGGCAGAGCATACATAGCCCTGCTTTCCACCTTTGTTCCTTCCACCTCCAACGCAGGGGAGTATGCGAAGATTGTCGCGGAGAAGGCGGTCCTCCGGAAGCTCATCGGAACCGCTTTCGACATCATTGAAAAGGGATACCAGGAAAAGATGGATTCCGCGGAGGTGCTGGACTTTGCCGAAAGGGGGATCTTCGAGATCGCCCAGTCAAGGCAGAATAAGGACTATGCGCTGATCAAGGACATTCTCTGGAGCAATATCGCCAAAATTGACGAAATGTCCAAGCTGGAAGGCAATATCACCGGGCTGACCACCGGCTTTATCGATTTGGACGCAAGGACTTCAGGCTTGCAGAAATCTGATCTGATCATGCTTGCCGCAAGGCCCAGCATGGGCAAGACCGCCTTCGCCCTGAACATCGCCCAGCAGGCGGCCATCAAGAGCAAGGCGAAGGTCCTGATCTTCAGCCTTGAAATGTCGCGGGACCAACTTGGGCAGAGAATGCTCAGCATGGAATCCCGCATCGAAATGCAGAAACTGAAAACCGGCAATCTGGAACGCAGAGACTGGGACCAGATCCACCTGGCTCTGGACACCCTTTCCAAAACCAGTATTTACATAGACGATACCCCGGGCGTCACCGCCATGGAAATCAAAAACAAGTGCAGAAGGCTGAAAGCGGAAAAGGGGCTGGATCTCATCGTTATCGACTATCTTCAGCTCATGTCCTATGAGGGCAGGGCGGAAAGCAGGCAGCAGGAGATCACGGCGCTCTCGAGGTTTTTGAAGCAGCTTGCCAGAGAGATGGATTGCCCCGTCATCGTTTTGTCCCAGCTATCCCGGGCGCCGGAACAGAGAACGGACCACAGGCCGATCCTTTCCGACCTGCGGGAATCCGGCTCCATCGAGCAGGATGCGGATATTGTAATGTTTTTATACCGCGATGAATATTATAACCCTGAGACTACAGATAAGCCTAACATTTGCGAGGTAAATATTGCAAAGCAGAGAAGCGGGCCGACCGGGAGCATTGAACTTACCTGGCTTGGGAAATACACAAGATTTGTGGATAAAAGCCGTTTAAGCGAGAGATAGGAGGTATTATTATGAAAATTACCGAAAACATGCTTCTCTATGAAATCCTGGAAATGGAGCCCGATCCGACGGAAGTCTTTTTCCGGCATGGGCTCAACTGTGTAGGCTGCCCCGGCGCGCAAAGCGAAAGCCTGAAAGAAGCGGCGGAGGGTCATGGTATCAATCTGGCGAAGCTGATGGATGATTTGAATGATTTTTTTGAACGACAGTAAAGAAAGGAATGACGGCGTCAGCAATAAGACTGGGCGCTTGTGGTTTCAGAATTAAAAGTATTAAAATACTGAATGATAAAGGAGTGATCGTATGCCAGGTTTGGCTATCGTCGGTTCCCAGTGGGGAGACGAAGGAAAAGGTAAAATTATAGATTATTTGGCAGAAAAGGCTGATATGGTAGTAAGGGGCCAGGGCGGCAACAATGCCGGCCATACCGTGGTCATCGGCGACAAAAAGTACGCGCTCCATCTCATTCCCTCCGGCGTTTTAAACAAAGGCGCCGTGAATATCGTCGGCAACGGGGTCGTCTTTGACCCGGAAGGCTTTTTTAAGGAAATCGAAGAACTGGAACAGGACGGCATCGATACCTCCAGTATATTTATCAGCGACCGCGCCCATCTCGTATTTCCATATCACAAGCAATTGGACGCGCTCTATGAGTCCGCCAGAGGCCAGGACGACATCGGCACGACCAAAAAGGGCATTGGCCCCTGCTATATGGACAAGATCGAACGCAGCGGGATCCGCACCTGCGATATGCTGGACGAGCAGGTGTTCCGGGCTAAGCTGTCCGCGCAGATCGACAGGAAGAACGAGATCATCACGAAACTCTTTGACGGAGAGCCGATCGATAAGGAAGAAACCATAGAAACCTATGTGGCATATGCCGACAGGCTTAAGCCCTATATCAGGGATACGGGCGTTATGGTCTATGAAAGCCTGAAAAATGGGGAGAAGGTCCTGTTTGAAGGCGCGCAGGGTTCCCTGCTGGACGTAGATCTGGGGACGTACCCTTATGTGACCAGCTCCCATCCCACCTCCGGCGGATTTACCACGGGCTCCGGCATCGGAGCAGGCTCCATCGGGGAGGTCCTCGGCATCACCAAGGCTTATACCACGAGAGTCGGCAAAGGGCCTTTCGTTACGGAAGAGGACAACGAGACCGGAAACAGGATCCGGGAGATCGGCCATGAATATGGCGTTACAACGGGCAGGCCGCGGCGCTGCGGCTGGTTTGACGCGGTGGTCGTCAAGTATTCAGCCAGGATCAACGGTATGACAGGGCTTTGCCTGATGCTCCTGGACGTCCTGGGCGAATTCGACGCCATCAAGCTCTGCCTGCAGTATGACCATAACGGGGAAAAAATCGATAATTTCCCGGCAAGGCTGGAAGTCATCGGAGACTGCAAACCGGTTTACCGGGAACTGCCGGGCTGGAAGAGCGATATTTCCGGCTGCAGGACGTATGAAGAACTTCCGGAGGCGGCGAAGGATTATATCAGGGCTATCGAGGACGCCACGGGGGTTCCGGTGAAGATCATTTCCGTGGGGCCGAGAAGGGACCAGACCATCGTCAGAGAGCAGATTTTCTAAGGGATTGAATATGAACTTCAAGAGAGCGGTCATCAAGGATTTCTATCTGAGAGACACCAGTGTAGAGAATATCTTTATCAATGAATATATGACGCAGGCGCCCGGCGATTTCGTCAAGGTGTATCTCTTTGCCCTGATGTATGCCGATTTTGACATGCATATGGCCAACGAGACCATTGCGAAACATCTGGGCATGGAGGACGAGGACGTCCTGAAGGCATGGACCTATTGGGAGAAACTGGGCGTCGTTAAAAAGCATTATGAAAAACCCGGGGACAAATACCGTTACCAGGTTGAATTCCTCAATCTGAAAGAACTGGCATACGGAAAGAAGCCCAGGGGCCGCAAACCGGAAAGCGGGGTCCCCGACCGTCTGAAGGAACTCATGGAAGACGACGCGATCAAGGAGATGTACGGCAGCATCGAACGGGCTACGGGCAGGCTGTTTGAGGGCAGGGAACCCGCGGAGATCCTGTCCTGGATCACCGATTACAACGCGACTCCGGAAATGATCGTCTATGCGTATTCCTACTGCGTCCGAAAAAAGAACCACAGCAATCCCAAGTACGTGGCGGCCGTCGTCAAGGAGTGGGCAAACCAGGGGCTGAAAACCGTTGAGCAGATCGAGGAGTACCTGGAAGAAACGGACAACCGTCATTACCTCTATAAAAGGGTCCTGCGGGCATTGGGCTTTCTGCGCAATGCCACGGAGGAGGAAAAGCGGATCATCGACACCTGGTTCGACCAGATGGGCTTCAGCATCGACAGGGTCCTGGAGGCCTGCAAGAAGACCACCGGGATTTCCAATCCCAACATCAATTACATAAACAGCGTGTTGAAGGCGTGGAACAACGGCGGCGGAGAGAGATCGGGAGCCTCCGCAGAGGAAGGGAAAACAGCTTCCATCGCGGGCGTGATGAAATCTTACGATGAATTGCGGGCGAAAAACGAAGCAGCGGCGGAGGAGCGGCGGGCCGAGGTCTATCGGAAGATCCCACGCATCAGGGGAATCGAGGAAGAGACGCGGGGTATCGGACTGCAGATCTCCAGAACGATGCTTTCCGGTGCGGCGGACGCGAAATCCAGGATTAAAGCCATGAAGGAGAAAATAGACAGTCTCAACGGAGAAAAGGCCTTTCTCATGACGGAAAATAATTTTAAAATCGATTACATGGATATCATGTATGATTGCCCCCTCTGCAGGGACACCGGCATACAAGATACTGGGGAGCGTTGCGTTTGCTTTGCTGAGAAGTTGGGCGGCCTTCAAAAAATGGATTGAAAAAACAGGTCAAAAAATGTATAATGTTACAAAAGCATTACAGAACATGCTGCATATGATAATGTACCCCGTCGCAGGACGGTCGGGAGGCAACATATGAAGGATACCAGAAGACCAGGCACTGAGAAGATTTATGACTTTTGGAAGGGTTTAACTTCAGGGATAATAGATAAAGCAGACAGGAAAAGAAAAAATATTTCAGATATGCAAAATAAGACCGGGGATATGGGAGTCACTCATACCCCTATTTCGCGTCTTGACCTGACCGGCATGAACCGGGAACAGGCCAAGGAACTCATCGGCAGGATCATCGATGAAAAGCTGGAAATGATCTCCCGCATCGAGCTTGCAGAGCCGGAAATCGATTACACGGAAAGAGAACGGCTGCGGGCAAAGGCCGAAGAGCGGATCAGCAAGAGAAGAAACCGCAGAAAGCGCAGGCATGTGGCGGCGCCGGCGGAAACCGTCGTTATGGAGCAGATCGTCTTTTCTGATATTAACGAAACGGAAAAGTCCCCTGTCTCGTTGAACCGGATGCGTTTTGAGCAAGCCTCTGTTTTTGACGTGATCCAGCCTGAGTCCTTCCCTTTTGAACAGGACAAGCCCGCCGAAGAAGAGGCGGCAACTCTCATTGAAGAGCAATTATCCATTCTGGACTCGATTCCGGCGGAAAAAACGGAAGTCGCGATGAAAGCGGCGGCTTCCGAAATCATCGCGGCGTCCTCCATAGCGTCATCGACCGTCCCCGCGGCAGCCAGCGCGGCTTCATCCACAGCCCCCGCGGCAGCTATCCCCGCGGCATTCGCAATAATTTCAAATACGGATTCCCCCGCGGTTTCAGAAGTTTCCCTTGCAGCGGTTTCAGACGCTTCCCCTGCAGCGATTCCAGAAGCGTCTTTCGCTGTAACCGAGGATGCCCCAGTCATTGACAGGGCGCCAAATATTCTTGAGCTTCTGCAGAGCAAAGCGAATCTATTCACAACAAAATTTATCAATTCTATAAAATCCTTAAAGAAAGGCAACCCCGCGGACGATCCGGATCCCGACATCTATCAACCGCACGGTTATGACTTGTTTGGGATTTTTCCGTATAAGTCCGATCAGGAAGCGGACCGGAAAGCTGCGTTAAGCGAAGCCGCGGCCGGATTCATGGCGGCTGTCGAGTTTTCCACCGAAGTTGTGCAGGCTGCAGAGGTTTCGGCTGCAGTGACAGCAGTAACGCCGGCGCAGACCGAAGAGATTTCGGCTACAGCCACAGTCGCGGCAGCTTCAGATAAAGAGATTTCGACCATAGCAACCCTGGCAGGAGAAGTCATAGGCCCGGAGCCCTTCGCCGCCGCTTCCCTCAGAGTCAGAATCAGGGAAGAGGGAACGATCAGCACCTCCCTTGACGAAGCTGTAGATAAGGTGTTCGCGTTTTATGAAGGATGCAGGGAAAAACTGCTTCTGTTCATCCGGGAAGTCAGCCTGAAGACCTCAGAGGTCGTGAAAGAAAGGCTGCTGCCCGCGGCGGCGTCGGGAATGCGGCGCGTAAACGGCAGGCTGACGCCTTTGCTTCAACGGGCGGAGTCCCGTTTTCAACTGAAAAATAAAGCGGGTATCATCCTGGCGGCAGTTTCAGAGAAGGAAAAGAAAATTTCCGGAAAAATGGCCCGGTTTGTGGACTTTATAGACAGGATAAACGAAACCTTCTTAAGGTCCATGGCTACAGTCAGGGATAAAACATGCCTCTGCAACGATCGGATAAGAGATTTCGCCGAAAGGCACAAGAAGCAGATCCTCATAGAGTTCGGCGCTTTCGCTGTCGTTGCCGCAGTGGTTACATTGTCAATCGGTAATGCCACTGCCTATGAATACGTCTATAACGGCAAAGTACTGGGCGTGGTGAAAAACCAGGAGGACGTTTATAAAACCATCGATATCATAGGGGACAAGCTCAGCGTTCAATACGACGCCGATATCATCATCGACAAGGAAAAGGATATCCGGTTCAATAAAATCGTCGCAATGAACCAGGAGATCGACGACCAGGAGGATATCCTCAACCGGCTGACCTATATGAGCGACATGAAGGCAAACGGGAAAGGGATCTACGTTGACGGGCAGCTGACGGCGATCCTGGAAAGCGAAAAAACAGCAAGGGACATCCTGCAGGAAGTTCAGAATGAATTCCTGAAGACCGACCCGAATATCCATTACGAAAAAATCGGCTTCGCAGAGAACATCGTTATCCAGGATGTTGAGACGAAACTGGGCAGTATTGAGGGCAGAGATGCGGTGCTCGAATATTTGATGACCGGCGCGATGGAACAGAAGATCCACGTGGTCCAATCGGGAGAAACCTTCTCGGAGATCGCAAAGATGTACGGTAAGAAGCAGAATGAACTTGCGGCAACCAATCCGGATGTGGTGCCGGAAAAGCTCCATATCGGCCAGGAGATCTCTTTGAATCAGATCGTGCCGCTGATCACGGTGCAGACCACGGAGATCGCGCAATATAAAGAGGAAATTCCCTTCGATATCACATACGAAAATACCGCCGCCCTTTATAAAAACGAACAGACCGTAAAGTCCAGAGGCGCCAACGGGGAAAAGGATGTTGTGGCTGAAATTGTCAGGAACAACGGCCTTGAAGTGAGCAGAAACGAAATCAGCGCCAATGTTTTGTCAGAGCCCGTATCCCAGGTCGTACTGGTAGGGACCAAAGAACCGCCGCCTTTGATCGGGACAGGCACCTTCATCTATCCCATCAGAGGTACGCTGACCTCCAGATACGGAACCAGATGGGGAAGGCTTCACGCGGGGATCGACCTGGCGGCGCCCATCGGCACCCATATCAAAGCGGCTGACGGCGGCGTTGTGACCTTTTCGGGATATAACGGGCAGCTTGGCTATATGGTTGCAATCGACCACGGCGGCGGCAGGGTCACATGGTACGGGCACTGCAGCAAGCTGATGGTGGAGAAAGGCGACAAGGTATATCAGGGCCAGCACATTGCCAACGTCGGAAACACCGGACGCAGCACCGGCCCGCACCTGCACTTTGAAGTGCATATCAACGGCAATACAAAAAATCCATTAAACTATCTGTAATGAGCAAGGGGCCGCCTTAGAAATGAGGCGGCCTTTCAGCGCCTGTAGGGGGCATAAATTTACGCCGTAACGGGCTGTGTTCCCGTAGTAACCGTGAAACCTGTTACCGTCTTGATGCACAGCATACAAAGGCGGCGGTTACCAAGGGAGCACACCCGCCAGGCGCTTTTTACAAATTTAAGAACATTTTATAATTCAGTAGACCGCGGCCTTGCGCGTTGCGGTCCTCTTTTTTCAGCGGCAGCGCGTCCCGTACCAGGATCTGTTTTACCTGGGCAGGCGTGAGGTCCGGACGCATGGCGTACAGGCACGCGGCCACGCCGCTTACCACAGGCGCCGCCATGGATGTCCCTGATTGAACGGCGTAACCTTTCGGGTTTTTGCCGTCCAGGGAGCAGATATCGACGCCGGGCGCCACGAGATCCGGTTTGGTATCGCCGGTAAGAGTCGGGCCGCGGCTGGAAAAAGGGGCAACCTTGATATCGCCGTTTTCTTCACTATGAGTCAGGTCGGCGGCGCCAACGGTTATGACCAGGGGACTGGTTCCGGGCGAATTGATGGTGCATTTTCCGGGCCCATTGTTCCCTGCCGCAGTAACGACGCTGTAACCGTACCGGACAGCAGCGTTAGCGCCTTTGATCAGCGGATCGTCGTCATAGGGCGGCTCCACCTTGATCCCCAGAGACAGGTTGATCACACGGATATTAAAGTGGTGCCCGTTGTTGACGATCCATTGCAGGGCTGCGAGGATGTCGGATTCCGTTCCGTTTCCCGAATCATCCAGCGCTTTGATGGCGACGATATCGGCGCAGGGCGCCGTACCCGTATATTTGCAGGAAGTATAGCCGTTGCCGGCGATAATGCCTGCGACATGTGTACCGTGTCCGTCATCGTCATAGGGTATTTCCCTGCTTGCCAGCAGATCTTTAAAAGCAATAATTCTGTTACGCGGCTTGACCAGATCATAATGGGGCGACACTCCCGTATCGATAACAGCGACGCCTACGCCCTTGCCCCTTTCGACGCTTCCGAATATTCTTTCCACATCGTCTTCATAATTGCCGCATTTCGCCTGGACCGGCCTTCCGCTCTGGTAAATCGGCGCCTTTGAAACGATGGCGTCTTCGCTGATGGACCCGATCATCTGGTGCGCAGAAAGCCTCTCCAGCTTTTCCTTTGGAATTTCAACCGAAACTGCGTTGATGAAGGGGAGCTCATATTTGATTTGCCCGTAATTTTCAATAATGCAGTCCCGTATCTCGTTGATCGTACTTTTTGAATATATAATAACAGGGGTCATCTCCCCGTTGTTTGAGTACATACTAATCACTTCCCTTGCCCCATAATATGAAAAATGGCTTGGGCAAGGTGAGCAGGGGAAGCACATCATTCAATGCCGCGAGGCAGGATTGAGATAATATGTTTACCGTGCAAAATTACATGATATAATGATTCATCCGTCATTGTCGCGGATGAGCTTAACGCGGGAGGAGCCAAATGACATTACAGCAGTTAAAATATATGATTGAGATCGTAAACTGCGGCTCGATCAATGAAGCGGCCAAGAGACTTTATATCGCGCAGCCCAGCTTATCAAGCGCCGTTAAAGAGCTGGAAACGGAAATCGGGATAGAACTTTTCATCCGGACTCCGAAGGGGATTGCGCTCACTGCGGACGGCGCCGAGTTTCTCGGCTACGCACGCCAGGTGGTGGAGCAGGCGGAACTTCTGGAACAGCGCTATCTGAACAGAAAACCGTCCCGGCAGCTTTGCTCCATCTCCACGCAGCACTATGCCTTTGCCGTCAATGCATTTGTTAATCTTATCAGGCGGAGCGGGGCGGACGAGTATGAATTTACCCTTAGAGAGACGCGTACCCATGAAATTATTGAAGATGTAAAAAATCTGCGCAGTGAAATCGGAATTTTATATAAAAATCCGTTTAATTCCAAGGTGATCGATAAACTGCTGCGGGAAAACCGCCTGGATTTTCATCCGCTGTTCACGGCAAAACCGCATATTTTTATCAGTTCGCAAAATCCCCTTGCCTGTAGAGAATTTGTAACCCTTGAAGATTTGCAGGAATATCCGTATCTATCCTTTGAGCAGGGCGAATATAATTCCTTTTATTTTTCGGAAGAGATTCTAAGCACCGCTTTTCATAAAAAAAGCATCCACGTCAGCGACAGGGCCACGCTGTTCAATCTGCTGATCGGCCTGAACGGCTATACGATCTCCACCGGCATTGTCAGTGCGGATTTAAACGGCGACAATATTATTGCGGTTCGCCTCCTTGCCGACGACCAGATTCAGGTCGGATGGATCGCGAATCATCAGGTGCAGCTCAGTAAACAGGCAACTGTTTATGTGAACGAGCTGAAAGCTGTGATCCGGGAATACGGAGTTCAAATCGAGGAGCAGGATATAGGATGAATCTATATGCCGGCATAAATTTTAGGTGTTACCCTATATGATTTTTTCCATGCTATACTGGTGAAAACGTTACACCAGGAGGTTATATATGGGTACTTTATTTGAACACACAACGAAAAGAAAAACCGCGCCGTTCCGCTACGATGTAGTCGGCAGCTTTCTTCGTCCTCAGAAATTGAAAGAGGCCAGAGAAAAATTTGCCGCCGGAAAGATCACACAGGGGGAGCTCGCGCAGATTGAAGACGAGGAAATCAAAAAGCTCGTCGCGAGGCAGAAGGAAATCGGCCTGAAGTCCGTAACCGACGGGGAATTCCGCAGAAGCTACTGGCATCTGGATTTCTTTTGGGGCTTTGAAGGCGTGGAACATGTGATGCTTGACCACGGTTATTTCTTCCATGGAGAAGAGACCAGGGCGGATTCCGCGCGCCTTTCCGGTGAGATCCGCTTTGCCGGGCATCCGTTTTTAGCCCATTACAGCTTTTTAAAGCAGGTCGCCGGCGACGGCGTTATCGCAAGACAGACTATCCCCGCCCCCGCCCAGTTCTTTGCGGAATTGGTCCGAGGAGAAAACAAAAAAGAAATCGCAAAACATTATTCCAACTGGGAAGACCTCTACAGGGATATTTCAGAAGCGTACCATAAGGCGATCCTGGCCTTCTATGATCTCGGCTGCCGGAATATTCAGCTTGACGACTGCACCTGGGGAATGCTCTGCGATAAAAACTTCTGGACCGCTATGGCGGGCGAGGGGTACGATATCCAGGAGCTTCAGGATCTCTATCTTCGCCTGAACAACGACGCCATTGCGGATCTTCCCGCGGACCTGACCGTAACCGCTCACGTCTGCAGGGGCAACTATCATTCCACCTGGGCCACCTCCGGAGGTTACGATCCTGTCGCGGAAACCCTTTTCGGAAAAGAAAACGTCTCCGCTTATTATCTGGAATATGACACCGACCGCGCAGGCGATTTCTCGCCGCTGAAATACGTCTCCGGCGAAAAGCTGGTGGTGCTTGGCCTCGTTACATCAAAATCAGGGGAACTGGAAGATAAAGAGCAGATTATCGCACGAATACGGGAAGCGGCGCAGTATATCCCTGCAGACCGTCTGTGCCTGAGCCCGCAGTGCGGCTTTGCCTCCACCGAGGAGGGGAATATCCTGACGGAGGAGGAGCAATGGCGGAAGCTTGCGTTTATAAAAGAAATCGTGGCGGAAGTCTGGGGATAGGCTTTCCTAAATAAATTGCAATAAATTTTGCAAAAAAAAATAGAAAAAAACGGGTTGACATTCGGAAAGCTTGATGGTACGATCATGGCGAAAACAGAATAACGTAAACAGTTTCTTGTTCTGCTTATTTGATAAGCAGCTAAGAGGGAAGCAGGTGGAAAACCTGCGCGGACCCGCCGCTGTAAGCGTGTAGTTTTATTCATATCCACTTGGCCGACCGCCCGGGAAGGAGAATAAAATGCAGATGCGCAAGCCAGAAGACCTGCATGAAACTGAGGAATCACACCCACGGGCATCATTGGGCTTGTGATCAATACAGAACGATAATCATCGTGCAGGAAAAACGGGCTGCGGTAAATTTACCGCGGTTTTTTGTTTTGCAACCGCCGTTTTTTACCCATAAGGGCGGGAACGGCTGCAGAAACTGCGGTAAAAAGAGGGCTTATCATGAATCAAGAAAGAGATTTACGGATCTCCAATCAAAGACTGTTGGAAAGCTGGAAACGATACAGGGCGCAGCCCACTGAAGAAAGTGAAAGAGAATTTTTAGAGGAATTAACAACGGCTAGGACCCGTTTTACATAAGGAGCGGGATAAGATTGTCTTAGGGAGACTGAACCGCCATGCTCAGTATGACGCAGATAAAAAAATACCGGACACAGCTTCACGAATTATCTCTTAAGCCTTTGCCGGAAGGCAATAGCCGGCGGGAAGCGGAGCGCAGGCTGATCGCACAATGGAGGGGCTTCGTGCCGGACAAATCCATAGGGCGGCAGCTATATCAAAGTTTCACCGACGAGGAACTCATTGCCATTCTGAAAGAGGCCTTTGACCGGTTGGGACACGCCCCCGTACAAGACGACATTTTTTGCTTTTACCGGACTTATATCAAACACCGTTTCGTAACATGGCCTGCCGCACTGAAAGCGGCAGGACTCAGCCATGTACTGGACAATCGGATCGGCCTGGTTACCGCGGAAGAATTTGAAAAAATCGAAAACGCGGAACCTGAGATTCGGGCGCTGCTCATTCGCCTGACGGAGAGATGGGCGGAATTGGGATATCCGCCCAAACGAAAGGAATTTCCGGAGAGCGAATCCCTCAAGCAGAGATTCGGAAGTTGGGGCAACGCGCTGCACGCCGCGGAAGAGTTTGAACAATGGCAGCTGGCATACAATGAAAAAGCGGCGCGTCCTTTTTCCCCTGAAGATGAGCTTTGCCTGCGGGAACTCAAAGATAAAGCAAGGGTGCTTGGGCGGACGCCCCTGAAAACGGAGATCCATGTAGAAACAAGGTGCAGGCTGAGGATCTGCTGCGGCTCCTGGGACACGGTTCTTCAGCGGGCGGGGCTTTCTCCCATGGAAGGAGATGCGCTGGCGCAGGCCCAATGGGACGAGAAGCAGCGTCAGCGGGCCGGAGAGGAAAGCCTTTATCGCATTCCGGATCTTGAGCCCGAGTACTGGGAAATTCTGGAGGAGATTTTAACACTGACAAAAAAATTGAATCGCGCGCCCATGAAAGAAGAAATTGATCCGGGCCAGCGAAAATGGCTTCAGGAGCGGTGCAGCTCCTGGCGCAACGCCCTTTATCAGGTCGGCGTTGCAGCGCTGACCAAACAGGAAACTGCAAAAGTAAAAACAGAAAAACGGGATCTCCGAAAGCGGCAGAAAGAAACGGAACTCTATTAGGAATGAAAGGAAAAGATGGATATTAAAGATAGGCTGTACGTAGCTACCATGGCACACGACGCGGCACAGATAGCTGAAAAATACGGGATAGGGCTTGAAATCGACGAGTTCTGCACGGCTTCCAATATGGAAGGGGAAGATTTTGATTCCATAGATCGGACCATCCGGGAAAAGATGGCAAGCGCCTGCCGTCTTATTTTGCACGCGCCCTTCAATGAGCTTTTTCCTTCCGCCATTGATCCCATGGCGCTCAGACTCGCCTATCAGAGATACAATCAGGCGTATTCGCTTGCAAAGCAATATGATATCAGCAGGATGGTTGTCCACTCCGGCTACGTTCCCTATGTATATTTTAAAAGCTGGTTTCTGGAACGGTCCGTGGAGTTCTGGAAGACGTTTATAAGCGACAAACCGGAAAACTTTCATATCATGATAGAAAACGTGCTGGAGGACGAGCCCTATACCCTGGCAGAGTTGATAGAAGGCATTGGAGATAAAAGGGTAAAAGCCTGTCTTGATATCGGGCATGCCAACTGCTCCACAGCTTTGGATTTAACAGAATGGGTCAAAACGCTGGGACCCTGTTTAAGCCATGTACACCTCCATAACAACCGTAAAACGTATGATAAACATGATCCCCTGAGCCGGGGAGATATCGATATGAATCTCATATTGAACAGCCTGAAGAAGCACGCCCCCATCGGTGTAACCTATACAATAGAAAATCTGGAATGTGCCGATTCGATGAAATGGCTGTATGAAAACGGGTGGATCTCCTGACAGACAATTTGAGAGTCGAATTTTAGGGAAAAAAGACAAAAAATATTTTGCTTGAATTGTAAGAAATTTACAAGCTCCCCCTTGACACTGGAACTTCTTTGTGTATACAATATGGGCGAAATAATTAAATAATCGTTTTCCTGCAGTTGCATCTTCAAGGTGCATGAAATGACAAGCCGGTTGGAATCCGGCGCAGTCTTACCTCTACTGTATTTCGCGGTAACGCGATAAGCCAGGTTGTCAGCTGCTTGAAGGTAATGTATCAAGGTGGAATATATTGCTGATTTTTGCAGGCAGCGTCTGCCGCGAAAGAAGCGTCAGACGGGTGTGTTTCCGGTGTTCTCGTTTTTTGGCACCTTGCAGGAATCAGCAATGAATTCCACTTTTTTTATTATTTGTAAATAAAAATAATGAAATAAATAGAAACGGTTTGATGTTCTGCTTATCAGATACTTCCGGTAAAACGGAAAAGCGGCCTTACGCCGCCGGAACGCCTGATAGGCAGCTAAGAGGGAAGCAGGTGAAAGACCTGCGCGGGCCCGCCGCTGTAAGCGTGTAGTTTTGTTCATATCCACTGAGAAGGACTACTTGGGAAGGAGAACAAAATGCAGATGCGCAAGCCAGAAGACCTGCATGAAACCGGGCAGCCACGCCGACGGGTAATCGGCATATGCTGCGACGCCGATATATAGGTGTATTTTTGGTGCAGAAAAAACGGACTGCGGCATATTTGCCGCAGTTTTTGCTTGTTTTATGGGTTTCCTAGCCTGTTTAGCACACGAAGCGTACGAAACAAATGGACAGGCAGTAAAGTATACAATGGATTGCCTGAACAGGGCAGACGGCAGCTCCGTGACGGAGCAGAAAAGGGTGGTGATTAAGATGTATCATTTAAGAAGGTTATGAGGTTTTCCATGCGCTCATGACCGCTACTGCAAAGCGTGGGCCGCATAGTAATAACCCGCCTGTGCGGCAGTTTCGGTATAGGGAAAATAAAACAAAAGGAGTGAAAACAATGAAAAAGACATTAAAATCGCGCAAATTCCTAACCCTGCTTCTGGCACTGATGATGGTTCTGGCCATCCTACCTATAAGTGCTTCGGCGGCGGATGGAGACTACCTCCAGGGTAACGCCATTCCGCCTGATTCCTCAAACCCCTACGGTTCCGCATATTTACAGCCGAACCCGGTTGAAGATGAAGAAATCACGGTCACGCTCATAATAGAGGCCGGAGATGTTGTCGTAAATTCCAGGGTGGTTTCGGGCACTAACTTCCATGAAGAACGGAGCGTAACGCTGGGGGATGGTGAAAATTCTTCCACTTACACGGTGGCAGACCTTCTTTATTCAGCTGATACCAATAACGCCGACTTTACATTCTACGGAATATCCGGACTGTCACTCATCCCATTTACCTCCTCCACAGATTATCTCGCGGCGGTGAAGTATGGAACGAATACGTGGCAAGCTGGTCGGTGGGGCTTCGACGGCTGGGTGTTCCGCATAAATGACAAGTACCCCGTAAAAGTTACCGATGACGGGTTGGGCTACGAGGGAACTAGCATTCTCCAAACTTATCTTGAAGACGGAGATGTGGTGCATCTCTTTTATGATTTCCCCTCGACTGTTAGCTCAGCCGTTGGAGACGTTTCGGCGAACTATGTGCGAGGCGTTTATGAAAGCTCCACAGACACGACGCTGACCGCGCAGCTTCAGGGGCACAAGACGTACATCACCCCATCAACCTATATCATGAATATTTACAACTATATCGACCTTGGCGGCGGCGTGACTGCGCAGCTGTACGACGTGACCGGGACAACGCCTGTCGGAACGGCGGCCACTTCTTCTACAAACGGTGAGGTGACGTTTACGGGCGCATTCGCGCCCGGCGAGACATACGTCCTGAAGACCGACAGTGTCCTGCGGACGGTCAGCGGCTCATGGGCGAGCAGAATAAACCACGCGTATTTTGTACTTACGGGAGCTTACAGCATAATTACCATTCCGACGCCATAAATCCCGAACCTGACCGCCTCACTGCCGGGCGCGCATTTCCGCGCGCCCGGCAAATTTCGAAATCAGTAGGTGAAAACAATGTGGGAAAAAATAAATAAAAAAACAGTATGTTTCCTGTTGACGCTGCTCATGCTGTTTGGGTGTGTCGAGACGAATTTTGCCGGGGCTGCGCAAGCCTCGGATTTCAATTATTATATTGAAATAAATGATGAATATACGGTTACAGAGGGTACATATCCTTACCGTACGTATTCCGGCAGTATTTACGGTTGGGGCATTACCGGCGCGGCCGTATCGAGTTGCACGATAACGACTACGGATGGAGACGGCATGAAGCCGGACAGGACGTATGACATTGCTCTCGCAAGCGACACAGAGGGAGACGCCGAATTTTTTTTGTTTTGCGACTATGACGACGGCGAAAACTATGTCTGCCCTATGGTCAATACCTTACCGGGGTTACAGGAGATAGCTAAACTAGATAACTTTGACTATATGATATGGGACCTGGAATGCAAGATTCCAATTCAGCTTGACGGTGGCAGGGCGCAATACAAGGTATATATTACCTCCTTGTATGAGGATCTCATGTCAACCGTTCACACCTTCAACTTCACCATCGCGCCGCCAGACACCACAAACGACCCCGCTCCGGAGGATGTCGCGTCTATCGCAATCACGACGCCGCCGACGAAAATGACGTATTTCACCGGGCAGACTTTTGACCGCGCCGGCATGGTGGTAACGGCGACGCTGATAGATGATGGCGGCACAGTTCCTGTCACGGGCTATGAAATCACGCCGGACGGTCCGCTGACGGAGCTTGGGGAGAATACCGTCACCGTTTCGTTCGGGGGGCATACGGCGACGCAGGCGATCGAGGTGCAGCCCTCAACCAATATCGACGACGTCAGGATTACAAATGGCCAGTTCCTGTTGGATTATGAATGGGATCCAGATAACCGTGTGTTGAAAAAGCAGAAAAACACCTTCAACGCGGCCGTGCTGTACGGTGAGACGATGGGCGTTTTCACTTTCCATGTCCGCGAGGGCGCGGAGGTCTATATCGGCCAGGATGAGCAGGAGGTCAGCCCGGACGGGTTGTGTACGCTGTCCCTCCCCACCTCAACAGCCGGGGAGTCCATTGCGGTGACGCTAAAGGGAGGGACGAGCCAAACCGACTATACGTTCAACTGCTATTCACAGATAGTGAGCGGTATGCCGACGGCAGTTGTGGATTACCTCTGCATAGCCTCGCAGTACACGAACGGCAACGGTCTAGGGCCCTACGGCGTGAACGCGGTTGCTACCCTGCGCGGCGGTGGAACTTCAGTGAGCGGCGATACCAAGGTTGGTCCGACCTCGCTCGGCAACTTCGGCGGCTATATAACCTACTATTATGAAAACGCTGTATACGACGACCCCCGAAATCCGTACGGCGCCGACTTTCTTGTCAGCGGCAACTCGGTGGAAAACAGCAACGCTTTCGCGGAGCCGGGCAACGTGCTTGTGTCTGAGGATGGCCTGAATTGGTACACGCTCGCAGGCTCGCTGCACTATGACGACAACGCGATATGGGATTATGAGATAACTTATAGAAGCGCTGGCGGCAGGGCGGCCTGGACGGACAATCTCGGCAATAGCGGCACGTCATATTGGTATCCGCAAAAGACGTATTATCCACTGTTTCCGTGGCCGGAGGGAACAGAGCAGCAAATTACGATTTCCGGCGTTTTACTGACCCCGGCGGAGGGTACGAACGAATACGGGAACACCCAGCCGCCGCTCCCGCATTTCGGATATGTGGACGTGGGTGAATATTTCGAAATGGGGAAATCCGGTCTTAGCGGCACTTCTAACCCGTATAAGGGAACGCGATACAGCGAAAGTTCAAGAAGAACCCACCTTGACGGCGTTGACAGCTTTGACCTGAAATGGGCAGTGGACGCGGACGGCCTGCCCAAAACTTTTGAAAACGGAATTCACTACGTCAAGGTTCAGGCGGCTAATAACATAGACAACGGCGGCATAGGCGAGAAATCCACGGAAGTGAACATGATGCGTGTAGCGCAGCCCGCCTCATCCTCCGTCGGCCGCACCGACGCGCCGACATCCATCACCATGGATCGCAAAACGGTTACCGTGCCGGGTGCAAACCTCGGCGTTATAAACAATGTGGAAGTTTCCGGCGCATTCGTCGTGAACGTCGGGACAGACGCCGAGAACGTCTACATCAACGGCTCTCGCGGTGTTTCCTCTACGTTCTCTACAATCCCGGACCACGGTATGCTGCGGATCATTGTACAGGAGGGAGAAAAGGAGCCGTGGATAGGCTACTTTAACCTTGTTGAGGGCGAGCCGGACGAGAACGACGTATACACGACCGTCACGTTCGACCCCATTGGCGGGAATATCGACGGTAAAAACGTTCGCACGTACATGCCGGAAATGCCGGACGCAGATAAGACGTTCCCGACGCCCGTTTGGAAAGACCGTACATTCCTCGGATGGTACGACAGCACGGGGACGAAGTACACTGGCTATACCGAGAACCTGCCGCGTGCACTGACGCTCAAGGCACAGTGGCAGTACAACCTTAAGCCGGAGGAACCAAAAACCCTTGACGCCACGTTCCGGCTGGTCGGGTCCACCCGTTCCGATGAAGATGTGGATCTGGGTGAAGGAGACGAAGGATATCACGGTGCAAAATATGTTACATGGATCGCCACGAGGCAGTATACGATGAACAAAGGAGATACGATGTATGAACTGTTCGTCAGCGCGTTTGCGGACGCGGGGCTGCGTGCGGTGGGCCAGGATGCGAATTATGTGAAAACCATATACGCGCCTGACGTATGCGGCGGATATAAACTGTCCGAATTTACAAACGGGCAGTATTCTGGGTGGATGTATACGGTTAACGGAAACCACCCCGCCTTAGGTCTGCTTGAATATGATTTGAAAAATGGTGATAAAGTGATCTGGCACTATGTAAACGACTACCGCTATGAAGTCCACGACTGGGCTGAGCTCGGCGGCGGTGACTTTCCGCCTCTTGGCGACGGTAAGTATTGGAATGAGTGGCTTAAGGCTAAGGATGTAGATCCCGACGAAAGCAATGCTTCTGCCGCACCATCGGATTCCACTATCTTGGCTCCAAAGGTCACGGCGTCAAATGGTGTGGCGTCTGTTACGGTCAAGGCTTCTGATATGACCAACGCCATTACAAAGGCAAAGGAAAACGACAGCAAAGCCATCGTTATTGCGCCCGAGATCACGGGCACGGCTAAAAAAGTAAGCGTCGAGCTGCCAAAGGCATCCCTTTCCTCCGTGGCCTCCGGGACCGATGCGGACCTGACGGTGAAAACGCCTGTGGGCAATATAACGATCCCCAACGATGTACTGGCGTCTGTGGCATCGCAGGCATCCGGAAGCAATATAGCCATAAGCCTCGAGTCGGTGAATAAGGAGACCGCGCTTACCGCCGAGCAGAAGGAGGCAGCCGGCGCCGACCCCGTCTACGACATTTCCATCCTAAGCGGCGGCAAGAATATCAGCAGCTTCAATGGGGGCAGCATCACGGTATCGCTCCCGTATACCCTCAAGGACGGCGAGGCTCCAAGCGGGGTTACCGTCTGGTACTTGAATGACAAGGGCGAGCTTGAGAAAATGACCTGCACCTATAACAAGACCACGGGCCTGGCGACCTTCACTACAGACCACCTGTCCTACTATGTGGTTGGCTGGTCGGAAGTCTGGCAGAACGCCTTTACCGACGTGAAGGACACAGACTGGTTCTACAGCGCGGTGGAGTTTGCAGTTAAGAACGGTCTGTTCAACGGCGTCACAGACACAACCTTCAGCCCCAACGCCCAGATGACGAGGGCGATGCTGGTCACTGTTCTTTACAGACTGGATCGGGCGACAAAGACAGTGACAGTCAGCACAGCGGCAACAAGCGGTCCGGCAGTGACCGGCGGCGCCTTGACGGCAGAGAAGTCAGAGACGCAGAACTTTGCCGACGTGAAGGGCGGCAAGTGGTATACCGACGCGATAGCCTGGGCAAACGCCAACGGCATTGTCACAGGCATGGGCGGAGGGCTGTTCGGAACGGACAACAACGTAACCCGTGAGCAGATGGCGACGGTCCTGTACAACTATGCAAAATACAAGGGCTATGACGTGACAAAGGTTGCCGATCTCAATGCCTATACCGACGCAGCCGCCGTCAAAAGCTGGGCGCAGACCGCCATGAAGTGGACAAACGCCGAAGGGCTCATCACCGGCCGTACAGCCACTACCCTTGTATCGGGCGGCAGCACTTCCCGGGCCGAGGTGGCGACCATCCTGAAGCGGCTCACCGAGAACATTGAGGAATAGTACGGCTTCCACCTTAAATTTTCTCTTGAAAATTTAAGAATAAAGGCAAAGGCTCCAATTTTCATTGGG
>DATMXY010000576.1:0-5515 GCA_035561275.1 Anaerovoracaceae bacterium
TTCATAAGCCAAGCTCTTTTTCATAATCAGAGATTATCTTTGCGATCTTCTCCTCGGCGCCCTCCGGCAGAGGCGCCACCTGATGGGTCTCCAGGATACGCTTCGCTTTTTCGTAAGCTTTTTCCGCAGCGTCCTTTTTCCCTGCCGCGGCCCAGATGGATCGGGTGCTTCTGGTGAAAACGTCCACCTGAGTATGGATCCTCATATTGTCATAGGTATGTTTCTGATACAGGAACTCGCCGCCGGGGCCCACCTTGTGGATGAGATCGAGAGCTATGGTTTCTTCCGTGATCTCGATGCCCCTCAGGATCCTCCTGATATAGTTCATCGCTTCACAGTCAAGGACCAGCTTTGCGTAATCGATGGTCAGCGCGGCTTCCAGCGCGCCCGCCCCGTATACGATATTGGCCCCGGACAGCGCGCCGTTGAAGGCGTTGACGCCGAACTCATATCCGGCCTGGGCGTCGGGAAGCATGCTGTCGGAAAGCCCCGCGCCGATCCAGCTCGGCAGGTCGTAATATTGCGCCAGCTTCACCGTCGCCGCGCTGATCATGGAAAGCTCCGGACATCCTACGGAGGAGATCATGTGCTTCAGGTCCATAATCGTGCTGATGGAGCAGTAGGTACACCTGGCGCCTTTTTTAACCATTTGCGCAAGCATGACGGAGACCAGAATCTCGGCGTTCGTGCCGACGATCGTACCTGCAAGCGTGATCACCGACGTGGCTCCGGCAAGGGACATCGGAATAATCGCGATCCCCGCTCCGCCCTTCGCGGCCTCGATGATCTGCGCCGCGCATTCCTTTCCAAGCCTCAGCGGACTGGTGGGGCATACAAAAATATTTAAAAAAGGCCTTTCCCGGAATTCTTTTTCTCCCCCGGCCGCAACATAGGCCATTTCGATCATCTTTTTACAGTTGGCGCCGCTGACGGCGCCGAGGAAGATCGCCTTTGACGTATTCTTCATCATGGTTTCCAGATTGTGCAGCGGCTGGACCTCGCTGGGATAATCCAGGGCGCCGCAGGCCCGTTCCACGACCACGATTTCATCCATATAGTCGCAGACCTTCGTAATGCCTGCCAGGTCTGTTTTTCTGCAGTCTCTTATTTCTCTTGTATCCAGGTCTATGATTTTCACATTTTCCCCGAAGGTGCTGAAGCCGACGTTATTTTTAAATGCCGCAAAGTCCTTGTCCGGCGTTCTTCCGTAATAGACGAGAGGCCTCGCGGCCCATTTCAGACATTCCTGCACCACGTAGGAGGGGAACTTCGCGATGGCATAACCGTCAAACCAGGATACCTCCGCGCCGTTTTCCTCAAAGATTTTGGCGGCTTCCAGGCTGTCGATCCGCATGCCTGTATGACGCAGAAGTTCCAGTGTCGCCTCATGAAGCAGCTTCACCTGTTCTGCGTTGATAATATCCGCGGAAAAATTGATATACTTGGACTTATCCGCGTTAGGTCCGTTTTTGGGGTTGCTTTTCATTTTTTCTCCTCCCGGCCTGATCCGTTATTTCATCAACAGGATCATATTAAGTTGGGATCACATTGACTGATGGGGGAAACCGTTAACGGCTCCCCCATCAGTTTATCAGAGTTTGTTAAATCATTCCATTGTATGGCAATGCCCAGCCAAATAATAAGAACGCGAATATGAAGACCCCGGCTACGATCATGACATTTCCGTAAACCCTGTCTCTCTTGTAATCCGGCGCCAGACTTTCCGAGGCGGGAAGGATGTGCAGCTGCTCACGGTATGCGATCTCTTCTTTGGTCAGCGTCGACGTCTTCGTCCCGATGATGGCAAAGATAATGCTTAAGTACAGGCCGATAAAGAACGGATCAAGCCAGTTCTGAAGCGAGACCCCACCGAACACCGCGGCGCTCTTGGCGCCCAGGAAGCCGACGAGTCCGGCCACCATGGACCAGTTTGCGCCCCGTGCCGTAAGCTTTTTGCTCCAGACGCTGCCGAAGCCGGAAATGCACCAGGAGCAGGCGATGAGCGTGCTCGCGAACCAGCTGATGACCCGGACCCCGCCTACGTTCGCCAGAGCGAGGAACAGCGCGACGATGCCGACGATGATCATGACCACGCGGCTCCAAAACAGCTGATGCTTGTCGTCCCGCCACTTGACGGCGACGATATCGGAGGTCACACTGAAACCGACGACGGAAAGGAAGGTAACGGCGGAGGAAAGGCCGGCGGCCATGATGCCTGCCATTACGATCGTTCCGACAAGTTTTGGCACTACATTATACGACGCCCAGATGATGACTCTCTGGGAATCTTCCATGCCGGGATTGAGATTGATCACCGCGATGGCGATCAGATAGGTCAGTCCGCAGAATACGGTGGTCAGGATACAGGCGATGGCAGAGGAACGGATGGCGACATGCTCATTTTTCGCCATCATGACACGGCCTGCCTGCCAGGGGCTGATACCGACTGTGATCAGCCAGACGATACCGAAGGCGATGGCATACATGACAGCGCTGAATATAGTCGTTCCCTCCCCGTAAGTCCCCGCCGGGTTGCCGTGGTAATCCAGAAGTCCCGGAGGCGCGTCGGGATTGTTCATCAGGTTGGTCAGGAGATGGTCCAAGCCGCCCTGCGCCTGGAATACGAAAGGCGCCATAACGATGGCAGCGCCTACAAAGATAAGAAACATAACCGTTTCCGTCAGAATCGCGCCTTTCGAACCGGCATAGAAGGTGAATGCTACGAAGGATACCCAGGCTATGACGATGCAGGCTGTCCTGGAAAGGCCTGTCAGTTCCTCAAGGAGGATCCCGACGCCCGTTATGCATGCCAGCAGATACGCTGTCAATGAGAGCACGAGGATGATCGCGGCGATCCGTCTGGTGGACATGGTATTGAACCGATTACCGTAAAATTCAGGCATGGTTTTGCATTCGGACCTTCTGAGGAATCTCCCGAACCACAGCACTCCGAGCACATACCCGCTGCCGCAGAGGGCGTTCAATAATACGATGGATGTAATATTTCCTGTATAAGCCCATCCGGTGTCTCCCATAAATGCGTTGGTGCTGATCATGGAAGCGAACAGGGTGCCGGCGATCAATATGGTCGGCGCGTTTCTGCCGGCCACATAATAGTCGGTGGTATTTTTAACTTTCTGGCCGGCATAAAGACCGAGAACCAGGTATAACAGCAAACTGATAAGTACTCCTGCTAAAAACATGTTCATAGATCAGACGCCTCCTTTCGCTTCGTTGTTTTTCGTGTTCTTTTCTTCCCTCGTGAGCCAATAGTTCATGAATATTCCGGTCAGAACCATCCAGCCTCCTACAAAAATCGAAAAAATAATTTCTCCCATAAAAGTTTACCTCCTGATAAAATGGACCGCACCATTTCCATTAGTGATAACTGATTGATCACTGAAACGACGTAAACTAGAACGATTTACCGGTCTGTTTTTTGAATAATTCTACGCTTGGGATTTTAATATCAAGTAATTCCGCAATTTTGATCTTGGCTGCCATGCCGTTGCTTCCATGCGGTCTCAACACGACGGTGCCGATGTCCAGAGATTCCCTGATCTCCTTCATCCTGGCACTGTCGGAAAGATCAAATACTGAGCAGCCCAGTTTGTTCGCCACATATTCCTTCGCGGCGCCGATCTTCATACCCTTCATGACCATGCGCGCCACCAGGTCTCCGGCAGTGCGGATCCCGCCCATGCCCGCGGCCATTTCGTGGCTGATGGCCATGCCGTACGTATCTCCGTGGCCTACCTACAACCCGTCGGCTTTGCCGATTTCCATCATCGCCTTAGAGGTCCTTGTGGAGCAATCCGTGGGGCATGTGGTCGTAAGAGGGATTCCGCATACTCCCATGCCTACGTTGGGAAGGATCGGAATCGTCGCCGCCCTGGACGCTTCCTGGACAAAGGTCAGAGAACGGGATAAATTCCAGGCAAAGGATCTGCTGCTGTTTGTATTGACCACCGGGCCGTAGCTGTGGACTCCGGCGGCCGCCGCCGACTGGACCTGTTTGGCCGGATACTGGCCGGCAAGCTTCTCCCCTTCAAACTTCAGCCTTCCGTGCATGCCCAGGGTGAATTCATTGGCCATACCCATGGTAATGCTCAAATCGGGATACTTTTGAGACAGGATCTTCGACGCCTGCAGAGCCGCCAGCAGATCGGCGTCGCCGCTGGCCCCAGCCGTGTCGAACTGGATCCCGCAGGCTCCGGCTTCCGCCATAATGGAGCCGATGTAGACCATGTCGTTTGTACACAGCTTTGCCGCCTGTTCCTGCGCCTCCATGGCTTCGTAGACTTTACCCTGGGGCAAAAGTTCGGACCAGTTGTCCACGGGACCGTCGGGCTTCGTGTACAATCCCATGTTCGGCATCGCACCGTAGAAGATCGGCATGATGCAGTTCATCTGGGCCCGTTCCATGGCCATGCCTTCTTCGGCCACGATGTTTTTCAGCTGCTTGAAGCTGTAATCCGTATTGCAGAGCTCCATCGTATCGGAACACAGGGCCCTTTCATGGATCAGCAGCGCCGTTGAGCTGTCGATGGGCAATCCCGACCGGACCGCCATTTTCAAAGTTCCTGCGTCGAATGTAGTGATCCCTTCATATCCTCTTTGCACGCTGACGTTTTTTTCGGGCAGCGTCAGGATCTCGATGAGATAGTCGACGTCTTCACCGGACATCGGCTGTGCTTTCCCCCTGGTTACCGCGTCTTCCATGCCTGCCAGAACTTCTTCACGGATCTGTTCTTTCGACATCCATATCCCTTCACCGTCGCCCATTCTGGTAAAGTATTGATCTTTCAACCATTTCTCACTCCTTTCTTTTCAGAATCGTTCAGATTTTTTCTTCGACGAATTGCTTTGCCCTGGCACAGCATTCGGAAGCATCCTCCGTATAGGCGTCGGCTTTGATCTTGTCGGCCCATCTTTGGGTGACCGGAGCTCCGCCTATCATGGTTTTAAACCTGTCCTTGAGTCCTCTTTCCCTCAGCTTTTCTTCCAGCTCCTGCTGATAGATCATCGTCGTCGTCAGAAGAGCGCTCGTTCCGATGATATCGACGTCAAGCGCAATGGCCTTTTCAATGATCGTATCGGTTTTGACCTCCCGGCCAAGGTCAAAGACCTCTATTCCGGCGGTCTTCAATAATGAGCTGCAGATCCCTTTTCCGATATCATGCACATCGCCTTCGACGGTGGCCATGATCATTCTTCCTTTTTTCTCGATCTGCTTGCCGCTGCTTGCCATTTCCTCCTCGACCCTGCCCGTCACCACTCTCATTACTTCCGCTGCAAAAATCAGTTCGGGAAGAAATACTTCCCCTTTACCGAATCTTTCACCCACCTCCGTGATTCCCGCGCTAAATCCGTCCTTCAGCAGTTCAAGCGAATCCATTCCGATTTCGGCGCCTTTGTCCATGGCCTGCAGAGCCATATCCTGATCGGCTTCCAGAATCGAATCGAATGCCATCCTGATAACTTCCTGTCTGTCCATTGCTAATTTCCTTTCTAT
>DATMXY010000577.1:0-4276 GCA_035561275.1 Anaerovoracaceae bacterium
ATATAGATAAGCCAAGTTACGCCCGCGGTTTACAGAAAAGAACTTATTTGACATTTTGTTTACGCAAATACAAAACCGAACCCGATCCAGTCCGGAAGAGGTTCGGTTTTGCATTTTAAAGACGAAGGCTGCTGTCGTAAGCCGCTTTGTGTGCTTTGGACTATCTTTGGACTACGCTCAAGAAACATGTATGGACCTTTTAAAATTTTCAGAATATACTTAAAATATTAATATCCCTTAGGCGTTACTCGGAATTGTAACCTGTCACCGACGCCGTCGTTCAATATCTTAAGAACGGAATGAATTTAATTCCAGGGGGATCAGCAAATGGAAATCCATATTACGAGAGAAGGAAACACTCCGGTTTATCTGCAGATGAAAAACTGTATCAAAGAGAAGATTCTGCAGGGAGAACTGGTCAACGGATTTAAACTTCCTCCGGAGAGGAAGCTGGCAGAGCAGCTTCACGTACATAGAAATACTGTTATTAAAGTCTACGCAGAACTGATCAGAGAAAATCTCATCGCCGTATCGGCCGCCCCGAGAGGGTATGTCGTCACCTACGAAATTCCCGGAATTTCAGCTAAAATGAAAAATAAAAAAGCAAAATATTTCACCCCATTCAACTATATGGTAAGGGAAGAATTTTTGCATATGGACAGTTTGTTCAGCAACCTGTACCGGGACAGCCTCAATGGGAATGTAATTTCTTTTGCGGCGGATATTATCTCTCCCAGCGTTTATCCCAAAAAGCAATTGGGCGAAATCCTGAACGATTTGGTTGCGAACGACAAATACGACTTGTACGGATTCTGCGATCCGCAGGGAACGGAAGCCTTGAGGGCCAGTATTGTAAAACTTCTGGCAAAGCGGAACATAAAAGCGGGTAAGAACGAAATCCAGGTGGTCTCGGAAAGCTATGCCGCAATGGACAACCTGATCAAGCTTTTTGTTTCTCCGGGAGACACGATCATAGCGGAAGAACCGATTCCCATAGACACCTTTCATTTTTTCCGTCTGATGGGCGTAAAGCTGGTTACCGTGCCAATGGACAAGGACGGAATGCGTACGGACTTTCTGGACGGTTTAGTCGCGAAATATAATCCAAAGTTTATCTACACTGTACCGACGTTTCATTTTCCGTCGGGAATCACAATGAGTCTGGAACGGCGCTACGAGCTGCTGGACATCGCTTACAAGTACAATATACCAATCGTCGAAGAAGACTGTGACTCGATTTTACGGTATGACGGAGCGGCAATCCCCTGCCTGAAAGCTATGGATCAAGGGGAAAATGTGATCTACGTCAATTCTTTTATCGCTACGGTTTGCCCCGGAGTAAGGGTTTCCTATATGGTAGCGCCGGAGAAAGTAGTGGAAAAGATCAGCAGGCTTGTGGAACTGAACGAGATGTTTGTCAACAGCATCGGCCAATATCTGGTGAGCGAGTTTTTAAACCGGAGCTGCTTTGAGGAGCATGTAAGCTTTTTATGCAGGCATTTTGCAGGTAAGCGGGATCTGATGTGCGGCGAATTGGCGGGATGGAAGGGCAGGATCGAAATTGATTTTGATATCCCAAAAGGGGGGACGTCCTTATGGTGTAAGTTGGATCAGGAAATCAACCAGCACGAATTGCTGAAGCAGGCCTATAAACGCGGAGTTATTTTTGCGCCGGGCCATATCTTTTTTCCTTACGGAAACCAGGGAGAAAATTTGATACGGCTTTGTTACGGAAATGCGTCCGATGAAGAGATCAGAGAGGGGATCGGGCTTTTGGCGCAGGCGGCGGAAATGAGCAAAAATGGAGGAGGTATAAAATGTTTGTATTGAGAAACTGCAGGTTGGTAAAAGAACTGACCGAAGAGTATGAAGCACAGTACGGAGACGTTCTGATCGAAGGACAATACATCGCGGACATAAAGCCGGTCGGGCACGTATTTGGCGGTGATTGCGAAGAAATCGACCTGCAAGGGAAAACTTTGATTCCAGGTCTTTTTGAGCTGCATGCCCACTTGTATGGTTATATCTATAATCCATACGAACTGCAGGCCATGACTGCCGGGAAAATTACTTTCGGCGCCTATTCTTTCGCAAAAGCCTACCTGGAAGCGGGATACACCACCGTCAGAGACTGCGGCAGCTCGTATAATTGCGTCGCCGCGATCAGAGACGCCGTCAACGAGGGAATTATCGACGGCCCGAGACTGATTCCCTGCGGCCTGATCATTACCCCGACGGAACAGGGAAACGACACCTTCAAAGATTTGTATTCCGAAGCGGACGGACCTGACGAAATCCGTAAGGCGTGCAGAAGGGAATTACAAAAGGGCAATGATTTTATCAAGCTCATGGTCAGCGGCGCCTTTATGAATGTGGGGGGCGACCCCGGCATACAGATCGCCGAATTTGAAGAGGTGAAGGCGGCAGTGGACGCCGCAAAAAGAAAAGGGACCTATGTAAGCGCGCACTGTCACGGAACGGAATCCATAAAAACAGCCATTCGGGCGGGTGTGCGGACAATTGAGCATGGAACGTTCCTGGACGATGAGGTCATTGAAATGCTGAAGAGTCGGGATGATTGCTATTTGGTCCCGACCGGGGCCGTCGGACTTTACTGTCTGGATGAAAGCAATCAGGATGTTTCGCCTGAGTTGCTGGAACAGAGCAAAGCCTGCGCGGAGATTGAAATCGCGAATATCAACAAAGCTTACAGAGCAGGGCTGAAGCTGGGATTTGGGTCGGACATCGACCTGCAGGCTTTCAAAGCGGTTCCGGGATATGAATTTGTCGCCAGAAAAGAATATTATACGTTTGACGACCTGGACATTTTGCTGCAGGCTACAAAATACAGTGCGGAAATCACAGGGATCGGCGATATCACCGGAACGATAAAAGCCGGAAAACGGGCGGATCTGGCGGTGGTTGACGGGAATCCGGACGAAGATATTTATGTTATGACGAAGCCCATCGTACATGTGTTCAGGGAAGGTAAAAAAATCAAATAATCTTTAAAGTGGGAAAGGGAGGGAAGCTTTATGCAGGAGACGAAAAAAGTCGGCCTTGGCAGAAGATATCTCATGGTGCTGGTATTGACATTTTCCAGTATCACTTATTTGACGCCTTATATGTGCTATGATTTTTACAATCAATTTTTAGAAGCCTATCAGTTAACGGACGGCCAGATGGGGACTTTGATGACGTTCTTCGGCCTTACCGCCATGCCTGGATACTTTTTCGGCGGATGGCTGGCGGACAGATTCAACCCGAAAAAGATGGTCGTGTGGTCCTGTTTTTTAACCGCTTTGGTAAGCGTGGCCGTAGCCTTCACGTCGAACTTTAACGTACTTATCATCCTTTACTTCTGTTACGGCATAACCGGAATTACGATGAACTGGGGCGCATATCTGAAATTGGTGAGAATGATGGGTGAGGACGACGAACAGGGGCGCCTGTTCGCGTCAACCGATATCGCGTATTCCCTGTTTACGCTATTTTTGACTTATGGTGTCCTGGCGGTGACGATGACCATATTGGACAGCACCTCGATGGGATTCAAAGGCGCGCTGTTTATTTACGCGGTATTGACTGTGATTATCGGGATCGGGATCAATACCCTGATACCGACCAGGTCCAGGGAAGAGTACAGCAAAATCGACAGCTCCGAAGACCGGATCAACTTCAGACTTCTGGGGAAAGTCCTCCTTATGCCGTTTACCTGGTATCTCGGCCTGTTCACGCTGGGCTACTTTATTTTCCGGTCCACCATTACATACATCAATCCGTATCTGACGGACGTATACGGTGTTGATATTGCGTTCGCGACAGCCTTTGCTGCAACTATAAGAATGGTCGCGCTGATGGTCATGTCGCCGGTGGGCGGGTATATCAGGGATAAGGTTCTGGGAGGCAGGGCGACGCCTATCGCGATCACCGGCGGCGCGGGCGCAATGATTTCCGTTCTGATTCTCAACTTGATCCCGCAGGCTGCCGGATTAAGCTATGCGGTTATGATAGTTTCGACATTGATCATGGTATTCGCATGCTTTTCATCCACCTGCCTGTATACCCCGGTCGCGGAAGGACGCATTCCGATCGCGATGACCGGAACGGTCATGGGGGTCGCGTCGGCAATCGGCTACTGTTCGGATATCTGGCTTTACAACCTTTGCGGCAGCTGGCTTGACAGCATGGGGAACGCGGGATATGCGAATATATGGTACTTTACCGCAGTCGGAGGCCTGATGATGATCGTGATGGCGCTGCAGTTGAATAACAT
>DATMXY010000578.1:0-10431 GCA_035561275.1 Anaerovoracaceae bacterium
GCCAAGGGCGACATCCATGATCATCATGATCAGAAATCCAACCATCACTCCGCCGGTGCCTGCATGGGAATGCTCGCCCAGGCACGCTTCCGGAACCAGCTCTTCCACCACCACATAGATCATGGCGCCCGCCGCCATAGCGAGCAGCCAGGGCATGACCCCGGCAATGGAACCCACCAGAATCACGCCAAGAACTCCTGCCATGGGTTCGACAATGCCTGACGCCGCCCCGTAAAGGAAGGATCTCATCCGGGTAAGCCCTTCCTGTCTGAGGGGGAGCGAGATAGCCGCGCCCTCCGGGAAATTCTGGAGTCCGATTCCGACGGCCAGAACGATGGCGGAAGCCAGCGTCACCGTTGAATCCCCCTGCGCAGCCAGGCCAAAGGTCAAGCCTACCGCCAGACCCTCCGGGATATTATGGAGGGTTACCGCCAGCACCAGCAGAGTGGTCCTCTTCCAGGTCGAACTCAATCCTTCCGGCTGATTTGACTCCACGTGCATATGAGGCAGCAGTTTGTCAAGCAGAAGGATAAACAAACCGCCGAGGATAAAACCGCCTCCGGCCGGTATCCAGCCTATCTTTCCCTGTTCCTCCGCCATCTCGATGGCGGGGATCAATAACGACCAGACAGATGCCGCGATCATGACGCCTGACGCAAAACCCAGAAAGATGCGCCGGACATCCGGGGACATCTCCTTTTTAAAGAAGAAGACCACCGCCGCGCCAAGAGCCGTCATTGCGAACGTGCCTCCGGTTCCGGCCAAAGCCAGAAGGACTGGGTTCATATTATTCATGGAAACCTCCGATTATATCAATATCGCCTTGTTATGACGCAACTACGCCCGCCGCCTATGGAGGCGGCGGATAATTAACGTTATTTTATATTTACCCAAATTGTAAAAGTTTAAATCGTTTAAAATACGTCCTATTTCGCCCAGCCTAACGTCGTCTTTACCGCTTTTTCCCAGCCATTGAGCAATTCTTCGCGGCGGCCTTCCTGCATCTCCGGTTCAAATATCCTGGACACCTGCCAGTTTTCCAGGACATCCTCCCTGCTCTTCCAGTACCCTGTGGCCAGGCCTGCGAGATAGGCGGCCCCCAATGCCGTCGTCTCTACGGATAAAGGCCTCTTGACCGGTACGTTGATGATGTCGGCCTGGAACTGCATCAGAAAGTTATTGGCGCAGGCGCCCCCGTCAACCTTTAAGGAAGTCAGTTTGATCCCGGAGTCCTCCTCCATGGCCTTTAAAACGTCGCTGGTCTGGTAAGCCAGGGATTCCAGCGCCGCCCTTACGAGATGGAACCGGTTGGCTCCCCTTGTGAGCCCCACGATGTTACCCCTTGCGTAAGGATCCCAGTAAGGCGCTCCTAAACCGACAAAAGCGGGCACAAGGTAAACGCCGTTGGTATCCGGCACAGATTCTGCCATCTGTTCGGAATCGGCGGCATTCACGATGAGCTTCATCTCATCCCGCAGCCATTGGATCGCCGCGCCGGCTACAAATATGGATCCCTCCAGCGCGTAGTTGATCGTCTCTTCAATTCCCCAGGCTATCGTGGTGATGAGGCCATGGCTGGACATTACCGGCTTTGTTCCCGTGTTCATCAACATAAAACAGCCCGTGCCGTAGGTATTTTTCGCTTCTCCCCCTGTAAAGCAGGTCTGCCCGAACAAGGCCGCCTGCTGGTCTCCCGCCGCGCCGGCAATAGGGATCTCCCCGCTGAAAATGCTGTTGTCCGTCATGCCGTAAATTTCGCTTGAAGGCCTCGCCTCCGGCAGCATACACCGCGGTATGCCAAGCTCATCCAGTATTTCCTGATCCCACTCCAGGGTATTGATATTGAACAGCATCGTGCGGGAAGCGTTGGAATAATCCGTGATATGGACCTTTCCCGCGGTCAGCTTCCAGATCAGCCAGGTCTCTATAGTTCCGAACAGCAATTCCCCCGCTTCGGCACGTTCCTTTGCCCCTTTGACATGCTCCAGGATCCAGCGTATTTTTGTCCCGGAAAAATACGCGTCGATGGGCAGGCCCGTCTTCTGACGGAATTTTTCCGCCAGCCCTTTCTCTTTCAGCGAATCGCAGTATTCGGCGGTCCGCCGGCACTGCCATACGATGGCGTTAAAGACAGGCAAGCCTGTCTTCTTATCCCAGACCACTGTGGTTTCCCTCTGGTTTGTGATGCCGACGGCTTCGACATTCTCGCAGGTGGCGTCGATCCTCAGCATTGCCTCCTGGGCCACGCCGATCTGCGTCGACCAGATTTCCATTGCGTCGTGCTCGACCCAGCCGGGTTTCGGGTAGATTTGAGTGAATTCCTTCTGGGCGGAGCTTACGATCTCGCCCTTCTTGTTGTAAAGGATGCAGCGTGAACTTGTGGTTCCCTGATCCAACGCCATGATATATTTCTCCATAGCGTGAATTCCCTCCCCTGTTTTTTTATTTTTACTTCCTTAATTTTTTATTCGGACGCTGTACCTGAGAGTTATTCTCTTCCTCCTGAGCTTTTTCAGGCTGAACTTTTATTGCCGGCTCTCCGGAAATTGGCGCATCACAGGCAGTCTGCCCGATATCTTTTATGTACGGGGTTTTTTCCGTGCTTATTGGCTCTGCGGCTTCCGTCTTTTTTTCCTCGTCAAGATCCTTGCCCAGGAAGGAAGGCAGTTCCATGCCGGCCTGCTGGAACAGCTCGTTCATCGGCGGGATGGATTTCAGCATTCCGGAAAGAAAATTGGCTGTCGCGGTTTTTCCCTGATCGTTTGTGCCGTTGCTGTCCCAAACCGTGACCTTGTCGATTTTTATGTTCTTAATGGCTTCCACCTGGATTCTGGTAAGCTCTTCCAATTTATCCGCAATGATCAGCTTCACGGCCGCATCCGCGTTTTGTCCCGCAGCCTCCACCAGCAGCTTCATACCTTCGGCCTGCTTTGCGAGGATCTCTCTTGCGCCCCGGGCTTCCGCCTCCAGCTTTGCATAGATGGCGTCGGCTTCGCCCCGCGCCTTGCGCCTCATAACTTCGGCGTCAGCTTCCGCCGCGATTTCCACCTGTTCCTTGGATATCTGAGCCTTCACGATAACGTCCGCCGTCTGGGTCGCCTTTTCGAGCTGAGCACGGGTTTTCTCCGCCTCCTGCTGCGCGATATACGCTTCCTGCTTGGCCTTTGCCGCCTGCACTGCCTCAGCCGCCATAGCCAGTTTCAGGGCTTCCGCTTCCTTCTCCCTGCGTCTTGCTTCCGACTGGGCGATTTCTATCTTTGCCGTATTTTCACCGTCAATGGCGCTCGCGTCCGCTGCGGCGACCTCGATACGCTGATCCTTATGGGCGTTGGCCTGACCGATTTCTCCGTCTCTGTTTTTCTCCGCCACGCTCTTCTTCGCGTCGTTGATGGCTTTCGCCGCGGCTTCCTTTCCCAAGGCGTCGATGTATCCGGATTCGTCGTTGATGTCTGTGATGTTCACGTTGATCAGTCTGAGGCCTATTTTCTTCAGCTCGATCTCAACGTTATTGGAGACGGCCAGCAAAAATTTATCTCTGTCTGTATTGATCTCTTCGATGTCCATCGTCGCGATGACCAGACGGAGCTGACCGAATATGATATCCTTGGCAAGCTCCTGTATTTCATTCATCTTCAGTCCCAGCAGCCTCTCCGCCGCGTTCTGCATGACGCCCAGTTCTGTTGAAATGCCAACCGTAAATCTTGACGGAACGTCGATACGGATGTTCTGTTTGGAAAGCGCCTGCTTTAAATCCACACTGATGGAAATCGGCGTCAGATCCATATACTGATAAGCCTGCAACACCGGAATGATGAAAGCGGCTCCGCCGTGAATGCATCTTGCGCTTTTCGTCAGGCCTTCCTTATCCGCGCCGACCTTCCCGTATATGACCATGACCTTGTCGGACGGGCACTTTCTGTAACGGGAAAGAATTAAAATGATCGTCGTCAGCAAAACGACCGCGATAATACAAACTGCAACCAATACCTGAATTCCCATACTCTTATTCCTCCTGCTTTTCCTTTATTGATCTTCTTCTACTATTAAAACATCGTTTCTGACATCCGTGACTCTGACCATTTCGCCCGTCGGCAGCATCTCCCTGCCGAATGCCATTGCGTCGCATTCTATGTATCTACCCTGTATCTGCATCGTTATTTTTCCTATGCCGGAACCGTCGGCCGGAATCGGAACGTAAACCCTCCCTGTTTCCCCGATGGCGTTCCTCAGGTCCAGGTTTCCGCTTTCCGTAAGTTTCCTGGACGCATGCAAAAGCCTTGCGGCAGCATACATGGCAACGAAACCGAGCGCAATGCCGACCAAAACGCCCAGAAAGGCCGGGGTGCCGGCGGCGATTGAGACAATGGAGCTCCATCCCATAACGGTAAGAAACGTTACGATTCCCTGAACGGTAATCATGCTCATGATTGAGAAATCAGCGGGATTTCCCCCGTCGCTGAGCACGTTTCCTCCTCCCATATCCGCGGCGTCCGCCATTTCACTTATATCTGATCCCCCATGAAAATCGATACCCGACGTATCGCTTATATCGATCCCTCCACCGCCTTCAAAGCCCCCCAGCAGCGAAAGAACCGTCTGAATCACCAACACCAGCGTCGACGGTATTGCGATACAGTAAAGAATTCTCAAGACCGTATCCAAACCGCTCCACCATTCCGTCATATAATCTCCTCCTTTTCTCCTTTTGATTCAAAACTTATTACATATGGTTCAAAGTTTATTACCATTATATCACACATCTATCATTAATCGGTATAAAATCGAAGCGCAATAAAGGTAAATATAATTTACCTTTATTATAGCATTCCGCGTCTCGCTGTCAATGATATATTCGTTTATGGTCTCCGGATGCTATTGATTTTAAATCATCGACCTGATAGAATAGAAGTAAATCTTACTTACATTCCAAATCGGCTTGTTCGATTTGAACGGCCATGTTGCGATTCGCCTTAAGGGTATTACGATGAATTCTGCGGAACTGGGAAAAAAAATTAAAGAGGCCAGAATAGCGAGAAAGATGACTCAAAATGACGTGGTAGGAAATTTTATCACGAGAAATATGCTCAGCCAGATAGAAAGCGGCACAGCGACTCCATCCGTCAAAACCCTCGAGTATCTTTCCCGTGTTCTTGACGTGCCGTTGTTTCAGCTTATTCCGGATCAGAAGGAAGACGTCGTTTCCGTCCTTGAAAAGACCAAGCGCCTTTTAGCGAAAGGTGCTTTTGAAAAAGTGCTGGAAATGGAAACGGAATACCCGGAGCAGTTCTACGACGAATTCTCCGCAATTCTATCCCGGGCTTATCTCAGCCTTGCGAAACAGAAGCTCCGGTCCGAACGCTGGCAGGAAGCGGCACGGCTTTCACAAAGGGCCATGGAATACGCGGAAAAAGGCATCTATGCCAACGCTACGGTGAAGTCGGAAAGTATCGTGATCCTGAACCAGGCGGCGGATAAACTGAGCTCTGTCCTTATAGAATAAACTCGGTCAATATGGTGTTCGAGATATCGATTCCCTTTTCTGTAAATCGCAAGTTATCCTCTGAATGGATTAGATACTCTTCCTCAATAAATCTCTGAATCCGACGCCAATTGGATGAGAATATCTCTTCAACCGGCCGTCCAAACCGTGCTGCAAACTCCTTTAAATTGACGCCCTCCGTTTTTCTCATGCCGGTAAACAGGAATTCCGAAATACTGTCCTCTCTGGAATTACGATGGCTCCAAACGGTAAAAGGGCTGTAAGCTTTTTGGCCGGGCCCGGCGGCATCCTGCATCCCGATTTTCACGTACCGCTCCAAATCAGTCTCATTGCTGAATCTCGTTCCGTCAAGAAACGAATGGGCGCCGATCCCAAGGCCGAGATAATCCTCCATGGACCAGTATTTCAGATTGTGCCGGCATTGGCGCCCTGCTTTTGCCGCATTTGAGATCTCATAGTGCAGGTATCCGTTCCCTTTTAAGTCCTCCACAGCACAGTGATACATGTCCCGGTCCAGTTCCTCGTCGGTCTCCTTCAGGCTGCCTTCCTGAAACATGCTGAAAAACGGCGTCCCTTCCTCAAGCTGAAGGCTGTAAAAGGAAATATGCTCCGGTGCAAGCCCGACGGCCTGCGTAAGCGTGTCCATCCATAGCTCCATGGTCTGGCCAGGGATCGCAAACATCAGGTCGATATTGATGTTCCGGAAGCCGCATTCTCTTGCCATGGAATACGTTGTGAAAAAATCTCCCGCGGTATGGACCCTGCCCAAACTGTTCAGCAGCCCGTTATGAAACGACTGGGCGCCGATGCTGAGGCGGTTTACGCCCGCTTCCTGATAAGCGTCCAGCTTACTTTTCGTGAGAGTTTTGGGGTTGGATTCGATGGTGATTTCAGCGTTGGCGCCGACAGTAAACCCGCTCCCGACCGCGCGTATCAGCTCGCTGACCAGGCTTTCCTCCGTCAGGGAAGGCGTTCCGCCGCCGATAAAAATACTGTCTACATAATATTTATTACCGTAAATCTCACTATAATAGCTGATTTCCCGGAGCAGAGACCGGAAATATGCCTTCTGGTCCTCGTCCGAAATCCCGCCAAAGGATAAAAAGTCGCAGTAATTGCACTTCCTGATGCAAAAAGGGATATGAAGATATAACCCCAAGGTGTTATTTATTGTCGTCATACTTAAGCACCGCGGTAAACGCTTCCTGAGGGACTTCGACAGTACCGAACTGCCGCATCCTTTTCTTTCCTTCCTTCTGCTTTTCCAAAAGCTTTCTTTTACGGGAAATATCCCCGCCGTAACACTTGGCAAGAACGTCCTTTCGATAAGCCTTTACCGTCTCTCTTGCGATAACCTTCTGCCCGATGGAAGCTTGAATCGGCACTTCAAACTGATGGGGCGGTATGATCTCCTTCAGTTTCTCACAGACAAACCGGCCTCTGCTGTATGCCTTGGACTCGTGGACGATCATGGAGAAGGCGTCCACCAATTCTTTATTCAGAAGGATGTCCATCTTAACCACATTGGATTTTTCATAGCGGATAAACTCATAGTCCAGGGATCCGTAACCCCTTGTTTTGGATTTTAAGGCATCGAAGAAATCATAGATGACTTCGTTCAGCGGCATTTCATAATGCAGGGCGACGCGGGTCTCCGTGATGTACTCCATGTGGATCATCCTGCCCCTGCGCTCCTGGCAGATCTCCATGATGCTCCCCACATAGTCCTTGGGGATCATGATATCCGCTTTTACGATGGGCTCCTCGATATGGCGGATCTCGATGAGTGACGGCAGGTTGGAGGGGTTCTGGATCATTTCTTCCCTTCCGTCGTTCATTACCACTTTGTAGATTACGCTGGGGGACGTGGTGATGATTCCCAGGTCGAATTCCCGCTCCAGGCGCTCCACGATGATCTCCATATGCAGCAGACCCAGGAATCCGCAGCGGAAGCCGAAGCCCAGGGCGGTGGAAGTCTCCGGTTCGAAATGAAAGGCCGCGTCATTGACCTGCAGCTTTTCCAGCGCGTCCTTGACATTCTCGTACTTCTCGCCTTCCGCAGGGTAAATCCCGCAGTAAACCATGGGCTGGACTTTCTTATATCCCGGCATGGCTTCCTCCGTCGGGTCGCTGTCCAGCGTGATGGTATCGCCCACCCGGGCGTCCGCCACCTGCTTTATGCTGGCGCAGACATAACCGACTTCGCCGGCCTTGAGTTCACTGACCGGTACGGGGCCCGGCGCGTAAACGCCCACCTCGGTGACCTCGTATTTTTTCTTTGTATTCATGAGGCGTATCATATCGCCTCTTTTGACCGTTCCGTTGAAAATACGGGTGTAGGTGACAACTCCGCGATAGTTGTCATAATAAGAATCAAAAATCAGCGCCTTCAGTTTTCCGTCGGCGTCGCCTTTTGGCGCCGGGATCTTTTCCACGATAGCTTCAAGAAGCTCGTCGATGCCGATACCTTCCTTCGCAGAAATCAATGGGGCGTCATGGGCGTCGATGCCGATGATGTCTTCGATTTCGTGCTTAGCTTCCTCCGGGCGGGCGCTGGCAAGATCTATTTTATTGATGACAGGCAGAATTTCCAGGTCCTCGTCAAGGGCAAGATAAACGTTGGCAAGGGTCTGGGCCTCCACGCCCTGGGTCGCGTCCACGATGAGCACCGCTCCTTCGCAGGCTGCGAGACTTCTGGATACTTCATAGGTAAAGTCCACATGGCCCGGCGTATCGATGAGATTGAAAATATATTCATGGCCATCCTTCGCCTTATAGGCCAGACGGGTCGTCTGGAGCTTGATGGTAATTCCCCTCTCCCGCTCCAACTCCATGTTGTCCAAGAACTGCTCCTTCATGTCCCTGTGGGAAACGAGCCCTGTATTCTCGATGATGCGGTCTGCCAGGGTGGATTTTCCGTGATCGATATGCGCTATAATGCAGAAATTCCTGATAAACTGCTGGTATGAATTCATTGTTCCTCCTGCTTGATTTTATGTTTCAACACCAAATTATAGCATACCTTACCCTCGATTGACAATGCACAACACGGTTTGCAAAGGCAAATTTGCCCACTGCCTGTGTTAGCCGCTTATCACCATAGGAACCGCTATGCTTCAAGCGTCTGCCTTGTCATTGAGCAAATTTGCCGTCTGCAAACTCTATTGTAAACTGTATGACCTGGGCAGATGAAATCTGAGAGATAACAAGGCCGCAGGACAACGCGCTACTGGATGTAACGCTAGGACGAGAACGAAGTTAGCGCTCAAATTTCGCTGCCCAGGCGTGTTGTACATTATCAATCGAGGGTATCAGCTTTTTACAATATCTCCGTTTTAAATACGCTGTAGTCCTGTTCCGGCTCCGCGATACCGAGGAACGTCCGGACATGGCCGACGGCGTCGTCCAGCCCGGACCTGACTGTATCGCTAAAATCCTCCCAGTCCGCTTTCAGTTCTTTTGTATTGACGGCCGCAGTTTGTCCAAACATGGAAAGCGTCACATATTCGGAGTTGACCCGGCGTATGTGCAGCGCGACCTTGCCTTCCCGGTCCATCATGTCCGAATAGGCCTCATCCACGGCAGTGAAACAGTATACTGCCGCGAAGACCAAAATAAATACGATCAGTTTTTTGTATCTCAGCGTTTCATCCTTGGTATTTTTCATAGCTTTTCGTATTGCTCCCCCGATTGGTTATTGTTGACTGTCCTGGACGACTTTTGCCATTACATCCCCGAAATACTTGCCCGTAAGCTTCGCCTCTTCGATGGTGTTCTGATTGTTTCCGATCTCAAGCAATATGTGGCGGTCTGACACGTATTGGTTGAATTTATATGGCTTTTCAATGACTCTGCCTCCGAATCCGGAATAAACTTCTTCCGCCGTTTTGTTCACCTGGTCGGCAAACTGCCGCAGCGCCGCCGCATTCGGGTTCCCCGTTCCGACAACCAGATTGTATTTTGCGATGGTATCGTTGTCTACGGAGGTTGTGATCGGGACATTTCCGATATAGGCAGCCGCGTCCCTATGTAAATCGATCACGTATACGTTGGATCCGTTGTCTCCCAGCAGTTTTTTCACAGTTTCCAGCGAACGAGTGTAGGACTGGTTATAGGACGGCGAGTCGTTTATCGTCGTGTCGTGGATCACCTGGATCCCGTGGGCTTCCAATGCCTTTGCCAGTTCGTTCCCAACCTCCCTGACTGTCCCGTAGGCGTCGAGGGAGTGAAAATTTCCTTCCGATACAGGCTGATAGGACTCAGTTGCATGGGTATGATAGATAATTACCACCGGCTTGGAATAATCCGCGTCGGAAGGCGAGATCCCCGCTGGCTCCTCTTCCTGGACGTCTGCGGTCTCCTGGGCGCCGTCCGGTTCCGCCGTACCGGTATCGTCGGGGGCCGTATCAAAGATAATGCCGGGATCTTCTTCGGCCAGGTCGTCATCCAGAACTTCAGCACCCGGGAACATTGATCCGACCATGGATTTAAATATGCTCTTGGACTGCTGTGCGTTTAAAAGACCGTCCGGCTGGTCGGCTGCCGGCGCCAGAGAATTGCTCATGGCCGCTCTTGATTCATAATCCGCGCTCCTGCTCACAGAGGGAAAGATATTGTCGATATACATTTTGCCTACATCTTCTTTTTCCGTTCCAAACAGGCCTGTCGGCCAGCCGTGAATGAAGCCGACCATAATAAAACCGGAGACAGCCCAAAACAGGACCGTCAGAATCGCAAGCCTTCCGCTTCCGGTCCGCTTCCTGCCGCTGTATCCTCCATAGCTTCTTCTCATCGTTTCAACTCCTCATCCATTCAAACCGAACAAGTCGATTCAATCGCCAGCAATACTAAGAGTATATGCCCGGATGAAGCGTTATATTAATTCCATTTGCAATAATATCTGAAAAATCTTTGATAACCTGGTCTATTTC
>DATMXY010000579.1:0-3118 GCA_035561275.1 Anaerovoracaceae bacterium
TCTTAAAACAGAATCGAAAAATTCTGAAGAGACGCCCCTTTTTATAACGTATCCGTAGCACCAATGATGATCATGTTTCACTTACCCTTTCGCATCATTTTACATAATGTGACTTCCTAAAATAGCAAGACAGCCGTCATCCATTGCTTTCAGCGGGATGACGGCTGTTCCCTTTCCCTGAGCCTTTAAGCCGTTGCCTTTTTTTGCTTGCTCGTTTCGGCGGCACCCAGGAAGATATAAACAATCCCGATCACAGCGAAAACGATAGCGCCAAAGATGAATACGTTCATCGTGATGTCGTCTCCGATCAGCTCGGCGCCCCATCTGGAAATAAGCGGGCAGAAATAAGAACCTAAATTCTGGCCGCAGGTCGTAAGTGCAATCGCAAGAGGGATGGCAACCGGCTTTACGGACATTGCCGTCGAGGTCATTATATTGGCCACGACGATAGTTACACAGGCCCCGTAGACGAAGGAACCTATATAAGCCATAGCGGTACCCGTTGAGAAAGCGACAATCAGATAGGAAACGACGCCGACAAAGCAGCCCACCGTCAACGTGAAATTCTTGGCAACACTGTTTAATTTACCATAGAAAAGTCCCATCAGAAAGCCGCCGATGGCAAAGATCATCGTTGCGTTTCCTGATTCCGCGGGACCTCCGAGTCCATGTTCCTGCATGAAGATCGATAAAAACTGAGCCAATGTCATTCCGCAGATGAAGAAGACTGTAAGGGTAGCGGCCCAGCGAACCGCCGCTCCGGTAAGGACAGCCTTCTCCACATTTCCGCCGGCGCTGCGCATCGGTTTGTTTGTAGGAAGGCAGATAAGAACGACGATTAAAGAAAGAACTCCCAGGATGTGGACCCAGAAGATGGCCTCCCAGTTGATTTTAGCCAGGTATCCGCTGGCAAACATCATGACGGCGGCGCCAATCATCTGGGCCGACGTCTGGATACCCATGACCTTCTGCCGCTCGGCTCCTTCAAAATGCATTCCTACCAGCGCGGAAGACAAGGTTTGGGCCAGGCCTACGCCTACGCCGAAAACAGCCCTGAGTACCAGTATCACAGAAAATGAGTCGACAAATGCCGGAGCAATACCGCCGACAATAAAGCATAATATACCTATAACGACCAAAACCTTTATCGGAACATATTCCTGCAGCTTGCCCGCAACGATTGTGACAATTATGATGGGAATCGACGGGATCGCCATGAGCTGGGCGATGTCATACCCTTCGGGACCGAATTTCGCGCCCAAAACACCCATGCCGCCGGCAATTGCGATAACGCCCATCATTAAGATAGAAAAACTGTAAATCGCTAGTTTGATTCTTCCTTTTGATTCTTCCATTTTAAACCTTGTATAATGCAATCCGCATTATACTCTCCTTTCTTTCAAATTGAAACGGCTTTCATAAAATGTATCATAGGTACTATGGATCGATGTTTTTTCTATCGTTGTTATGTGTCAATTAAAAAGGATATTGCTGTTTCCGGATATCCATGGTGAGCCAATGCACTTCCGTAAATTCCTCCCAGGAATAGCGGCCGCCTTCACGCCCCATGCCGGATTCCTTGACCCCGCCGAAGGGCGCGACAGAATCGGCGTCAACCGTTCCGCCGTTGATATGGATCATTCCAGCTTCAATGCCATTTGCGAGGTACATCGCCTTTTCATAGTCGTTCGTCACGACGCCCGACGAAAGGCCGTAAATGGTGTCGTTAGCGACTTTCAGCGCTTCCTCGACGTCCTTGACCAGAATAATGGAAACAACCGGCCCAAAGGTTTCTTCATAGTAAATCTTCATGTCGGGAGTTATATTTTTCAGAACTGTCGGGGCGTATACCCTGCCTTCATAGGTTCCTCCCGTTAAGAGCTCGGCGCCTTTCGCAACGGCATCCTTGACGTGGGCGTCGATGGCCTGGACCTGCGCGTCATGAATGACGGGGCCGATAAACGTACTCGGGTCTTTGGGATCCCCTGCCGGCAAATGGGAGACAAATCCGGCGAGCTGCTTTGCAAATTCATCCGCAAAAGGCTCTTCCACGATGATCCTGTCAGCGGACATGCAGATTTCACCCTGATGCATCAGTCCGCTCATGATCGTGGTCTTGACGGCATATTCCATATCGGCGTCCTTTAAGATGATGAGGGGATTCTTCCCGCCAAGCTCCAAGTAATAATCCTTGAAGTGTTTCGCGGCCTCTACCGCAACATGGCGGCCAGTAACCGTCTCGCCGGTAACGGCGACATAAGAGCAGCGTTTGTCGGCTATAAGAAGGTCGCCCAGCGTGCCTCCCGGTCCCGTGATGACATTGAATGCCCCGGGAGGAAGTCCCGCTTCTTTAAATACTTCAGCAACCTTTAACGCGATATGAGGCGTGTCGGAGGAAGGCTTATGTACTACGGTGTTCCCTGTCGCCAATCCGTAAGCGATCTTATACATGGACAAGATCATCGGGAAATTCCAGGGAGAAATGGTGACGATGGTTCCTCTCGGCCTTCTGACGCTCATGTTGAACCGGCCGGGATTCGTATGATATGTTTCGCCCATGACCAGCTTCGCGTCGCCCGCCGCAGTGTAGAGGAGATCGGTCGTCGCACCGATTTCGAACATGGCTTTCCCGAAAGAACTTCCGCTCTCTCTCTGAAGGATTTCCGCAAATTCCATGCGTTTACTCTCGATGAGCTGGGCAACCGTCCTGAGAAGCTGCGCTCTTTCCGGCGGGGGAGTGTTCGCCCAACCGGCACGCGCGTCATAAGCGGCCTTCATAACCGTTTCCACATCCTCGGCGCCGCCTTTCGCAACCTTTGCATAGAGTTCTCCTGAAAACGGATCAAAATCGTCAAAGGTTTCACCGGACTTCGCGTCGACCCATTCGTTGTTGATGAACATCTTTAAATTTTCCATAGCATACTCCTTTCTCTTAATAAAACGATTCACAATTACAAAAAAAATACCATTGTAACGCACGGTTTTGTCAAGGATAACTACGTATGATTCCCCGTTCTGAAAATATTGCCTGCCATCGACTATATTGTAGTTCATTCGGTCAAATTTAACTGAGTAAATCCACCTCCTTTGCTCAATAATTTTACATAATGTATTCATC
>DATMXY010000580.1:0-5279 GCA_035561275.1 Anaerovoracaceae bacterium
CATGTATGCGGAGATTGCGGCCGTATCGGAATACGATGAGGCCTCCTTAAATTCGGCGATTGAAAAATATAAGGTGCCGGGATATCAGAATTATCATAAAATGATCGACGAGATACCGATGGACGGGATCATCGTATCAACCCCGGACTTTCTCCACAAGGACGCGGTGATCTATGCCGCGAACAAGGGGATCGACATCCTCTGTGAAAAGCCGTTTTCCACTTCCGTGAAGGAGTGCGAAGAAATGGTGGAGGCGATCCGGAAAAATAAAGTCAAGTGCATGGTTGCCTTTGAAAACCGCTGGAATTCTCCCATCGTGGCGGCGAAAAACACAATTGTAAGCGGAGCCGTCGGGGAAATCCTGAATGTAAACGCAAGGCTTAACGATACTATATTCGTTCCCACGGAACTGCTGAAATGGTCAAAAGGCTCCTCTGTGGGCTGGTTCCTGTTCCCCCACCTGGTGGATATGATCACCTGGTTTTCGGGCAAGACAGTGGAGTCGGTCTATGGAGTGGGTACAAAGAAAAAGCTGGTTTCCCTGGGCCTCGATATCTACGATACGATCCAGGCTACGCTGAACTTTACCGACGGGACCCACTCGACCATATCTTCAAGCTGGGTGCTTCCCAACAGTATGCCGTTGATCTACGACCTGAAAATGGAGATCATCGGTACGGAAGGAACGTTGTATGTGGATACCTATGATCAGATGGTCAGACTCGGCAGCGACCGGTTCTCCCATGTTCACACGCTGGGAACCTCCATCAACGGCATGGCGACGGGAAATTCCAACTTTATGCTCCATGCCTTTGTCGACTGCCTCCGCAACGACGTCGCTCCCGACTCCAATGAAGCCGCCGGCCTGATCAATACGAAAATCGTTGAAGCCATCCACCAGTCGGCAGCCACCGGTCAAATCGTCAAACTATAATGAGTACGTATGAAATCAGGATGGAAAAGTCGGCAGATTTTAACTTTTCCAAAATAAAAGCCGCCAGTGTGACGGCGTTTCCATGGAATTGCGTTTACCGGCCGGAAACGGCGGTTCAGATCGCGGCGCTGGAAGACGCCTTTGCGGTCAGGATGCGTACCGGAGACAGAAATCCGAGGACAGAAGTCCGGGGGCTCAACGGGCCCGTTTATACGGACAGCTGTATGGAATTTTTCTTCATGCCGGATCCGGAACACTCGAAGGAGTATATCAACTGGGAATTCAATTCCGCCGGCGCGCTGTTCATCTCCTTCGGAGCAGACCGGCTGCACAGGCACAACCTTGAACCGGAGAATTATACCGAGCTGTTTCATGTGGAAACAAAGACGGACGAGGACGGCTGGGAAATCAGCTACCGGATACCGTATGAATTTCTAAGGGAATACTTCCCCGGCTTTCAAATCAGGGAAGGCGGAAAAATGAGAGGAAACTTCTTTAAATGTGCGGAAAAGTCGGAGCATCCCCATTACGGATGCTGGGCTTCCGTAGATTTGCCGCAGCCGGATTTTCACAGTCCGGATTTTTTTGGAGACCTGATACTGAAATGAACTGCCGGGAAGGGCACGGTCCAATTTATAAGGGGGAATTGCGATGTTTGACTGTCATATCCATATGATGAAGGAAGCGCAGAAGGACGAGTTTTATCGCGCTGCCGGGGAGGCCGGGGTTTCAGGCGGCATTCTGCTGTCCCTTCCGCCGGCATCCTTTGACGGAAACCGTTACACAAACGCGGAAAGACTTGACAAAGTATTCAAGCTTGCGGAAAATAGAGAAGGTTACTTTCCTTTTTATTGGATCGATCCGCTGGAAGAAAATGCCCGCGATCAGGTCGACGAAGCCGTTTCACTGGGGATTTCAGGTTTCAAGATCATTTGCACCGAAGATTATCCTGACAATGAGAAAGCGATGAAGGTATATCAAAGAGTCGCATATCATGACAGGCCGGTGTTATTCCATTCCGGGATCCTCTGGAACCGCAGGGATTCATCCAATTTTAACAGGCCTGCCAATTTTGAATGCCTGATCGGCGTACCGGGGCTGCGGTTCGCTCTGGCGCATGTAAGCTGGCCGTGGTATGACGAATGTCTGGCGGTTTTCGGAAAGTTCATTTATTCAAACCGTCACGGAAACAGCAATACGATGTTTATCGACCTCACGCCGGGCACGCCGGAAATATACCGGAAGGAAGTTCTCACAAAGCTCTTTTGCATCGGATATGACGTGGAGGATTTTGTGATCTGGGGAACCGACAATCACTGTGAAAAGTACAGCGTGGAATGGGCAAAGAATTGGTCGCGGATCGACGGCGGGATCTTCCGGGAGCTTAAGCTTACAGAACAGCAGGTCGATAAGATATTTGAGAAGAATCTTTTGAAATTCATCCGCGGATAATACGGATCTGCGGAAGTCGGGGATCCGCGCCCCTATCAGCTCGCCCAATTTGCAAAGCAAATTGTTGGCGAACTTATGCAAGGAAATCACAAATCTTCGATTTGTAGATTTCTACTGCGAATCAAATAAAGAAACACAGGAGAATAAAGAAATGTACCAGATAGGATTTGATGTGGGCGGGACCAATTTGAAGGTGGGCGCCGTCCACGACAATTTGGAAATCACCGCCTCCAGGAACGTCGCTTTTCCAAAGGGAGAAACCTATGATAAAATAGCGGAGCTTATGGCGGAGCAGGTGATCGACCTCGCAAAAGAGTTAAAGATCCGGCCGGCTGATTTCAAATCCATCGGAATCGCCACGGCAGGCTCCATCGACGCCGAAGGACAGATCATCATCCATGCTCATAATCTCGGCTTTCACGACGTACCGATGGTGGACGAGATGCATAAGTATTTTCCGGAGACGCCGGTTTACCTCGCCAACGACGCGGACGCGGCGGCACTGGCGGAGCTTCATGCAGGAGCTTTTCGGGGAAAGAAAACGGCGGTGCTGATGACTCTGGGTACGGGAGTAGGGGGCGGTATCATCCTCGGAGGCAGAATGTTCAAAGGCGGAAAGGGTCACGGCAACGAGCTCGGCCACATGATCATACAGCACGGAGGGTCGGTCTGTACCTGCGGAAACAGAGGCTGCATCGAATCCCTCTGCACGGCCACCTGGCTCATACAACAGGGGAGGCGGGTCATTGTTGAGCATCCCATCAGCCTGATCCATGAAAAAACGGAAGGAGACATGGACAAAGTCACGGCAAAGGTCGTTATCGACAGCGCAAGGGAAGGGGATGCCTTTGCTTGTGATATTTTCAACTCCTATGTGGATTCGCTGAGTTCCGCCATCATTTCCATAGCCATGCTGCTGGACCCTGAAGTCATCGCGCTGGGCGGCGGCGTCAGCCTGGCGGGAGATTTTCTGTTCCGGCCGGTCAGAGAGCTTGCCAGGCAGAAATCCTTTTTTAAGATCTATCATGACATCGTGCCCGCGCAGCTCGGAAATACGGCAGGAATCATCGGCGCGGCCATGCTGGCCAGAAACGAAGAGGCGCGGTAAGACCAACAATTCACGCAAAATGAAAACAAACGCAGGTGCCAGATTTGACTGGTAGCTGCGTTTCTTGTATTAAAAATTGTTTATCCTGTCTGGCATTGGCTTAATGATAGGGGAAATGATTTAGTACGAAAAACGCGAATATATCGTACGAAATTTTGAATATATCGCACAAAATTATTGCAATAAATTGTTCGAAGTGATAGAATACTTTTGGAGGTGATTAAGCATGGAACGAATGAGATATCAGGAAGGCGTTGTTATAACGGCGACGGAGCTGAAACAAAATCTCGGCAAATATCTGGATTTTGTTGAAGAACAAAATGATGATGTGGTTATTACGAAGAACGGCAATAAGATTGCCAGGCTGACTCCTTATGTGACAGATGCTGAACAGTATTTTTTAGTAAGAGAAAACGCGCTGGATTATCAATATGGCGGCAAGAAGGTTTCCTATGAAGAGTTTATGGAGATTTATGAGAAGAGCACGCTCAGGATGGAATTTATCAATGGCGAAATCTATCTGCTGGCCTCTCCGAACGTAGGACACCAGGAGATCCTCGGGGGGCTGTACCTTCGCTTTAACGAATATTTCAAGGGCAAAAAATGCAAAGTGTTTCTGGCGCCTTTTGACGTCCATTTCTGGAAAAAGGACATCAAGGAACCGGATGTCATGCAGCCGGACGTATTGGTCGCCTGCGATGTGGAGGGCAACGTCAACGGAAAAGGAAAATATATGGGTACTCCGACATTGGTTGTTGAAATATTGTCTGACAGTACGAGAAGCAAGGACATGATAGAAAAGCTGAATACGTACCGGCTGTCCGGAGTGAAGGAATACTGGGTCATTGATCCGAAACAGGAACAAATTATGATATATGAATTCGACGGCTATGAAATTGGCAGACTTCAGACCTTCGTAACAGGAGACGTTGCCCGATCTCTTGTATTTACCGGATTGTCGGCAGATGTAAAAGATCTGTTCAATGAAATATCTTATTGACATAATATTTGTTAAAAGAAAAAGACGTCAAAAGCGGTCTCTGGCCGGCGGATCATAATGGTATAAGGCAGCATTTACGAGACATACTAACTAAGACTACTGAAGAAGGAGTGTAAATGTATGATTTGTAAGAATGTTTTACCCGCCACCGCACAGCGTGTGGCCGCTTATACCAATCCAGACGTCAATGAAATGATCCGCGGCAGCACTCTGGAAAATCTTAAGTGCCTTGAGAATGCTGAAGAGGCGGAGCTTTCCCGCAGGATCCAATCCCTGAATGCCGAGTGGGACATGGAACGTTTTGTGGAAGCAAAAGCCGCCGCATGCGTAATCGGCTGTTCGCTGCTGGGCATGTCAAAAAGAAAATTCTGGTCTTTTTTAACGCTGATTGCAGGGACTTTTCTCCTGCAGCACGCACTCCTGGGTTGGTGCCCCACCGCGCCCGTCATGAGGAAGATGGGGATCCGCACCGCCGAAGAGATCAGCCAGGAAAAGACGGTCCTGAAGCTGCTGCGGGGAGATTTCTCCCATATAAAAGCAAATGATGCGGACGGCCTTCTGAAGGCTGCGGAAAAGCAGTAAGGATTGATTCGGTTCCATGTGAACGGCAGAAGCTGCGCAGGTTTTTCCCGTGCGGCTTTACAATTCCGCGCCTGTATCAATGAATATAGGCGCGTTTTTAATTTTGTTCTTATCAATTTTTAATTCTTTTTAAAGAAAATCCCCGGCCGGATCCGTTATGATAAATGAGAAAAAACAAACTGACGTCAGCCGTGTACAGGGGG